>NZ_JBEGDJ010000045.1:0-32326 GCF_040191335.1 Nocardioides sp. YIM 152588
GGCTCGCCGGTGGCCGCCGCCGGCCCCGACCCCGCGCGCGTCCGCGCCGCGGCGCGGGGCGCGCTGATCGTCGAGGGTGAGCTGCCCGACCTGCGCGGTGCGCGGGTCGTCAGCATCGGCACGCAGGCCAACATCGCCGTCGGCGCCGGCCGGTGGGGCGTCGACGCCGACCGGGTGGTCGCCCCCGGCGACCCGCTGCCGGACGGCCGCGGGCCGCTGGTGGTCCAGGTGCGCGACGCGCACCGCCGGCCCGAGATCGGCGCGATACTCGCCGCCGCCCGCCCCGCGCTCGTCGTGGAGTGGGGCTGGCCGGGGCCGCGGACCGGCTGGTCGGACGAGGAGCAGGGGCGGCCGCCGGCGCGGATCTGCACCCGGGGCAACGCCGCCCCCGTGATCGCGGCGGTCGAGGAGATCATGCGAGAGGCGGGGTGGGACCGATGACGGCGCCGAGTGTCGTGAGGAGTGGCGGCGCCGCCACGGGGGCCACGGTCGGCCTGAGCGTCGGGATCGACATCGGCGCCACCAAGATGCTCGGCGTCGCCGCCGGACCCGACGGCCGCGTCGTCGCCGAGGTCCGGGTCGGCACCCCCAGCGGCGGGGAGGCCGTGGTCGCCGCGGCGGGCGCCGTCGTGGACGCGCTCCGCTCCCGCGCCGGGGTGCCGCTGACCGGCACGGTCGGCGTCGGCGTACCGGGCCTGGTGGACGCGGAGGCCGGCACGCTGACCCACGCGGTCAACCTCGGCATCGACGGCGACCGGTTCCCGCTGCGCGACCTGCTCGCCGACCGCCTCGGCGCCGACGTGGTCGTGGACAACGACGTGAACGCCGCCGCCCTCGGGGCCGCCTCGGTCACCGGCCGCCGCGACCTCGCCTATGTCAGCCTGGGCACGGGCCTCGCCGCCGCGTTCGTGCTCGAGGGCCGGCTGCGCCGCGGCAGCGGCAACGCGGCCGGGGAGATCGGGCACATCCCCGTCGACCCGGCGGGCCTGCCGTGCGCGTGCGGCCAGCGGGGCTGCCTGGAGACGGCGGCGTCCGGCTCCGCGCTGGCCGCCGCCTGGCCCGCCGCGGCCGGCGTGCCGCCCGCCCAGTCGCTCTTCGACGCGGCGTCCGACGGCGACCCCGCGGCGATCGCCGTCCGTGACGCCTTCGCGGCCCGGGTGGCGGACGCGGTGCGGCTGGTCGCGCTGACCGTCGACGCGGAGTCGATCGTGCTCGGCGGCGGTGTCGCCCAGGTCGGCAGCCGGCTGCACGCGGCCGTCGCGTGGGCCCTCGAGGACCAGGCGGCCGGCTCGGAGTTCCTGCGCTCGCTCGACCTGGCCGCGCGGCTCACCCTGGTGCCGCGCGACGTCCCCGTCGCCGCGCTCGGCGCCGCGCTGCTGGGGGCGCGCTGATGGCCGGGCCGATGGCGGACCTGCTGATCCGGGGCGGTACGACGGCCGACGGAGCGCCCCGCGACATCGCGATCGTGGGCGGTCGGATCGCCGCTGGCCGGGAGGCCGCCTCCGGCGCCGACGAGCTCGACGCGACCGGGCTGACCGTGCTGCCGGGGCTGCTGGACCTCCAGGTCAACGGCGTCGCCGGGATCGACCTCACCCTGGAGCCGGAGCGGCTCTGGGAGGCGGCGGCCGCGCTGGCGGCGTACGGCGTGACGGCGTTCCTGCCGACCGTGATCACCTCCGCGCCGCAGGCGCGGGTGCGGGCCCTGGACGCCCTCCGTGCCGGGCCGCCGGACGGCTGGGCGGGCGCGGTGCCGCTCGGGCTGCACTTCGAGGGCCCGATGATCGCCGAGGAGCGCAAGGGCGCGCACCCCGCGCGGTGGCTGCGGGCGCCCGCGCCGGAGATCGTCGACGGCTGGAGCAGCGGGGCCGGGGTGGCGATGGTGACGATCGCCCCCGAGCTGCCCGGCGCGCTGGACGCGATCTCGGTCCTGGTGGGCGCCGGGGTGGTCGTCTCGGTCGGGCACACGACCGCCGGTGCCGACCTGGTGCTCGCCGCGCTCGATCGTGGCGCGCGGATGGTGACGCACCTGGGCAACGCGATGCCGCCGGTGCTGGCCCGCGAGCCCGGCCCGGCCGGGGTGGCGCTCGGCGACCCGCGGGTGGTCGCCGGCGTGATCGCCGACGGGCACCACCTGCACCGGTCGGCGCTGGCGGCGTACGCGTCCGCGCTGGGGCCGGAGCGCCTGCTCGCCGTCACCGACTGCACCGCCGCCCTCGGGCTGCCCGACGGCCGCGCGCGGCTGGGCGACCAGCACGTGGTGGTCGCCGGCGGGACGGTCCGGCTGGAGGACGGCACGCTGGCCGGCTCCGGGGCGGCGCTCGCGCAGTGCCTGCGCGAGCTGCGCGCGGCGACCGGCTGGTCGCTGCCCGACGTCGTCGCGACCTGCACCCGGACCGCCGCGGACCTGGTCGGCGACCCGGAGCGAGGCACGCTGGAGGCGGGGGCCCGCGGGGACGTGACGCTGGTGGACGAGCACCTGGACGTGGTGGCGACGGTGGTCGGCGGCCGCGTCGTCCACTCGGCCGGACCGGGTGGGACCGAGGGAGGGAAGAGCTGATGGAGGTCGTGCCGCTCGCCGGTGCGCTGGAGGCCGCGGAGCTCGCCGCGGACGTCGTCGAGGACGTGGTGCGGCGCCGGCCGGACGCCGTGCTCGGGTTGGCCACCGGGTCGACCCCGCTGCCGACGTACGCCGAGCTGGTCCGGCGCCACCGAGACGGCACCGGGCCCGGCTACGGGCGGGTCCGGTGCTTCAACCTGGACGAGTACGTCGGGCTGCCGGCCGGTCACCCGGAGTCCTACCGGGCGACGATCGCCCGCGAGCTGACCGACGCCCTGGGGATCCCGGCGGCGCGCGTGCACGGTCCGGATCCGTCGCCGGACGGGCTGGCGACGGCGGGGGAGCGGTACGAGGCGGCGCTGACGGCCGCCGGCGGTGTGGACGTGCAGATCCTCGGCATCGGCTCCGACGGCCACCTCGCCTTCAACGAGCCCGGCTCGTCGCTGGCGTCGCTGACCCGTCTCAAGACGCTGACGCAGCAGACCCGCGAGGACAACGCCCGGTTCTTCGGGTCCCTCGACGAGGTGCCGCGGCACGTGCTCACCCAGGGGCTGGGCACCATCCTCCGCGCCCGGCACCTGGTGCTGCTGGCCACCGGGTCGGGGAAGGCGGACGCGCTGGCGGCCGCCGTCGAGGGGCCGGTGTCGGCCTCCTGCCCGGCGTCGGTGCTCCAGCTGCACCCGCACGTCACCGTGCTCGCCGACGACGGCGCCGCGAAGCTGCTCGAGCGGCGCGACCACTACCGCGAGGTGTACGACGCCAAGCCCGCCTGGCAGGGCCTCTGAGCGTTTCCGGCTCCCGGGCGCCGGTGGCGGGCTAGCATCCGCGCAACCGACATGGGGGTCGACGATGAGCATGGTCGAGGTACGGGAGTCACCGGCGGCGCGGGGCGTCGCGGTGGCCGGGATGGCGGTCGCCGGGCTCGGCGCGCTGGCGCTGCTGGTCGTCGGGGGCTGGGCGTTGTACGCCTCCGCGACGGCCGAGCCCCTGGGGCCGGACGAGGACGCGAGCCTGTACGGCGTCGGCATCGTCCTGGGCGTCATGGCGCTGACCGGCGCGTGGCTGCTGGCGGCGGTGGCGCTGGGCATCGGCGCCGCCGTGCGGCTGTGGCGGGCCCGGGTGGCGGTGCTGGCGCTGGTGGTGCCGGTCGTGGCGGCCGCTGTCGTCGTGCCGGTCGTCGTGTTCTTCCAGGCGGTCGTGTTCTAGCTCGTCGCTCGGCCCGTGGGCGGCGGTCCGCTCGCGGTTGGCCTGGGTCGTGTGCCTGTGGCATCGGTCTGTGGGGGTGTGGGGCACACGAGCGCGCTCCCGGCGCGGTTGGCCTGGGTCGTGTGCCTGTGGCATCGGTATGCGGGGGTGTGGGGCACACGAGGCCGCTCCCGGCGCGGTTGGCCTGGGTCGTGTGCCTGTGGCATCGGTATGCGGGGGCGTGGGGCACACGAGGCCGCTCCCGGCGCGGTTGGCCTGGGTCGTGTGCCTGTGGCATCGGTATGCGGGGGCGTGGGGCACACGAGCGCGGTCCCGGCGCGGTTGGCCTGGGTCGTGTGCCTGTGGCATCGGTATGCGGGGGTGTGGGGCACACGAGCCCGGTCCCGGCGCGGTTGGCCTGGGTCGTATGCCTGTGGCATCGGTATGCGGGGGTGTGGGGCACACGAGCCCGCTCCCGGCTCGGCTGACCCGGGTCGTGTGCCTGAGGCATCGCCATACCGGGGCGTGGGGCACACGAGCCCGCCCCAGGCCCGGCTCGACCCGCCCCCGGCGTGCGGCAGCCTCAGTCCAGGTCGACCACGACCGGCGCGTGGTCCGAGGGCGCGCCGGTGCCCTGCGCGGGGTCGCGCTCGTCGGTGTCGATGAACGCGCCGGTCACCCGGTCGGCGAAGGTCGGCGAGCCGAGCACGAAGTCGATCCGCAGGCCGCGGTTCCGCTCGAACCGCTGCCGGTAGTAGTCCCAGTACGTGTAGACGCCCGGTCCGGGGCAGTGCGGGCGGACCACGTCGGCGTACCCGTCGTCGAGGAACGCCTGGAAGGCGGCGCGCTCGGGCGGCGTGACGTGGGTGGACTTGGCGAACTGCTTGACGTCGAAGACGTCCTCGTCGGTCGGGCAGACGTTCCAGTCGCCGACGAGGGCCGTCTGGCCGCCCAGCCAGTCACCGGCGGCCGCGCGCAGGCGGGCCAGCCAGTCCAGCTTGTAGACGTAGTGCGGGTCGTCGGGCTTGCGGCCGTTGGGGACGTAGAGGCTCCAGATCCGCACCCCGCCGCAGGTGGCGCCGATGGCGCGCGCCTCGACCGCGGCGTCCTCGCCGAACCCCGGCATCTCCGGGAACCCGACCTGCACGTCCTCCAGGCCGACGCGGCTGATCAGGGCGACGCCGTTCCACTGGTTGTAGCCGACGGCGGCGACGTCGTACCCCTTCGCCTGCAGGCCCATCAGCGGCAGCTGGTCCTCGCGGGCCTTGGTCTCCTGGATCGCCAGGACGTCGACGTCGTGGCGGTCGAGGAAGGCCTCGACCCGGTCGATCCGTGTCCGCAGGGAGTTGACGTTCCAGGTGGCGATCCGCACCGGGTCACCGTAACGGCGGGCGGGCGCGCGCTGGGATTCGGGGCGGCCCGTCCCCGAGCCCTAGAATCGTCTTCCGTGGCTCTTACCATCGGCATCGTCGGACTCCCGAACGCAGGCAAGTCGACGCTCTTCAACGCGCTGACCAAGAACGACGTGCTGGCGGCCAACTACCCGTTCGCCACCATCGAGCCGAACGTCGGCGTGGTCGGCGTGCCCGACTCGCGGCTGGAGAGGCTCGCCGAGATCTTCTCCTCGGAGCGCAAGCTGCCCGCGACCGTGGAGTTCGTGGACATCGCCGGCATCGTCCGCGGCGCCTCGCAGGGCGAGGGCCTGGGCAACAAGTTCCTCTCCCACATCCGGGAGTCGGCCGCGATCTGCCAGGTGACCCGCGTCTTCCGCGACGAGGACGTCACCCACGTCGACGGCGAGGTCAACCCCGGCAACGACATCTCCACCATCCAGACCGAGCTGATCCTCGCCGACCTCGAGACGGTCGAGAAGGCGGTCGTCCGGCTGGAGAAGGAGGTGCGCAAGGTCAAGGACCTGGCGCCCAACCTGGCCGCCGCGAAGGAGGCCAAGGAGGCGCTGGAGGCCGGTACGCCGATCATCGCCACCTCGATCGACCGCGACCTGCTCCGCGAGCTGTCGCTGCTGACCGCGAAGCCGTTCATCTACGTCTTCAACTGCGACCCCGACGAGCTCGCCGACGAGGCCGTCAAGAAGGAGATGCGGGAGCTGGTCGCCCCCGCCGAGGCGATCTTCCTCGACGCCAAGTTCGAGGCCGAGCTGATCGAGCTCGACGACGAGGAGGCCGCCGAGTTCCTCGCCGAGGCCGGCATCACCGAGCCCGGCCTCGAGGTGCTGGCCCGCGTCGGCTTCGACACCCTCGGCCTGCAGACCTACCTGACCGCCGGGCCCAAGGAGGCCCGCGCCTGGACGATCAAGAAGGGCGCCACCGCCCCCGAGGCCGCCGGTGTCATCCACACCGACTTCCAGAAGGGCTTCATCAAGGCCGAGATCGTCTCGTTCGACGACCTGGTCGCGGCCGGCTCCATGGTGAAGGCCAAGGAGGCGGGCAAGGTCCGCATGGAGGGCAAGGACTACGTGATGGCCGACGGCGACGTCGTCGAGTTCCGCTTCAACGTATGACCGACTCGATCCCGGCCTGCCCGGAGTGCGGCAGCGAGCACGCCTACCCGATGGGGGCGCTGCTGGTCTGCCCGATGTGCGCCCACGAGTGGGCGCCGGCCGAGGCCGCCGACGCCGAGGCCGCTGACGCGCCCCGGGTCATCACGGACGCGGTCGGCAACGTGCTGTCCGACGGAGACACGGTCACGGTGATCAAGGACCTGAAGGTGAAGGGCTCCTCGACCCCGATCAAGGTCGGCACGAAGGTCCGGGGCATCCGCCTCGTCGACGGCGTCGGCGACCACGACATCGACTGCAAGGTCGACGGGTTCGGGCCGATGCAGCTGAAGTCCAGCGTGGTCAAGAAGGTCTGACCGGTTCCGCCGGGCGGTCGCGCGCCCGGTCGAGAGGTCGTTGGTCCCCGGCGCTGCGCGCCGCCGGCGTTCTGACCGTGCTCTGACACTGCGCTGAGCCTCCTCGCGTCTGCTCGTCCCAGCCCCGGTCGACGGGACCGGGCCGGACGAAGGAGAGCACCATGAAGCTACCGATCACCGCGGCGGCCCTGGTGGGCGCCGGGTTTCTCACCGGCCTCACCGGAGCGGCCACGCAGGCGACGGCGTCGCCGACAGCGGACGAGTGCGCGGCCCTGGGGATCTTCATCCAGGGCACGCCCGGCGACGACGTCCTCGTCGGCACGCCGGGAGGCGACGTGATCTGGGGGATGGGCGGCAACGACGTCATCCGCGGACGCGGCGGCGAGGACGTCATCCTCGGCCACGGGGGACGGGACAGGATCACCGGCGGCGCGTGTGACGACGAGGTCGACGGCGGGTACGGCAACGACGTGATCCTCGGTGCCGACGGGGACGACGTCCTGCGCGGCCGCTGGGGCAAGGACGTGGTGCGGGGCGGTCCCGGGGACGACCAGGTCTCGGGCTGGGAGGGCGCCGACCGGGTCTACGGCGACACCGGGGACGACCACGTCCAGGGTGACGCCGCGGCGGACCACGTCTACGGCGGGCCCGGGGACGACGACCTCTACGGGAACGGCCGGGGTGACTGGGTCTACGGAGGTCCCGGGGACGACGACCTCCGGGGCAACGGCGGCGGCGACGAGCTCTACGGCAACGCCGGGAGCGACCGGGCCGACGGTGGCGCCGGCCAGGACAAGTGCCGGAGCGTCTTCCCGACGATCTCGTGCGAGCTGTGACGACCCACGCCCTCGGACCGAGCGCGCCCTGTGTCATGCAGGGCGCGCTCCCGAGGGTCTCCGGGGGCGGGCGGTCACCGGCGGCTACCGCTCGACGCGCTTCTCGGACTCGTCCGGGGTGTTGTCCCACGAGGTGTCGGTGCCGGGCCCGCCGTCGAAGGAGTCCTTCCCGGACTCGCCCCACAGGTCGTCGTCCCCGGTGTTGCCCTTGACGGTGTCCTCGCCCGCGCCGCCGTGGACGTCGTCGTTCTTCTTGCCGCCCTGGACCTTGTCGTTCCCGCCGCCGCCGCGGACGTCGTCCCGGCCCTTCCCGCCGTAGATGACGTCGTTCCCGCCGCCGCCGCGGATGCGGTCGTTCCCGCCGCGGCCGTAGATGATCTCGTCGCACGGGCCGCCGAGGATCACGTCGGCGGCCGAGGTGCCCTTGATGACGATGGGATCGGACGGGCAGGCCGACGCGGCCGTCGGCGGCGCCCCGACGAGCACGGTGCCGAGAGCCGCGGCGCCGAGACCGGTGAGGGCGAGGGAGGTGCGGATCGTTCGGTTCCTCATGTTCCTGCTCCTTCGATGAGGGTGCGTCCGCCCGGGGCGGGCGGCCGGCACGACCGTGCCACCCGCGCATCAGCACGGGATCAGAACGAGGAGCGGACCGCGGCGGCTCAGGTACGTCGGGGCGCGAGCAGCGCCGGGTCGGGCGGCGGCGCGTCGATCTCCGCCATCGCCCGTTCCCAGGCGTCGAAGGCGCGCCGGGCCTCCCCGTGCCGACCCGACCTGACCAGGGTGCGCACCAGACCCCGGTGCACCCGCTCGTCGTACGGATCGACCGCCAGGCAGCGCTGGAGGTAGGCGACGGCGTCGTTGCGGTGCCCGGCGCTCAGGGCCAGCGTCGCGAGGTGGCGCAGCGTGCGGACCCAGGCCTGCCGGCACTCCTCGCGGATCGCGATCGCCCACTCCTCGTCGGGCTCGTCCTCGAAGGCCTCGCCGCGATGGAGCCGCTCGGCGGCCGTCAGCGCCTCCCGGGCGCCCGCCTCGTCGCCGACCGCCAGCCGCTCGGCGCCCCAGTCGGCCTCGGTGATCAGATCCTCCACGTCGAGGCCCACCCGCCGCAGGTCGAGCCAGACGCCGCGGTTGTCGGAGGCGAGGTAGTGGTCGGCCGGCCACGCTCGCGCGGGATCGAGCACGCCGCGGACGGTCGTGAGCAGCACCGAGAGCCGGTGGGAGGTCTTGACCGGGTCGTCGTCCGGCCACAGCACCTGGCACAGCCGGTCGCGGCTCACCGGCCGCCCCCGGTGCGCGGCCAGCAGCTTGACCAGGGTGCGCGCCTGGCGTGACTTCCAGGACCGGGTCGAGATGGGCTCGCCGCCGACCACGACCTCGAACCCGCCGAGCACGCGCACCCGCACCGCCGCCTCCACCGGGTCCTCGCCGGCCGGCTCGCCGCCGATGGTGAGCAGCCCGAGCCGGCGCAGACGCCGGCCGGCCTCCCGTCCTCGCGCGCGGGTCTCCCGGTCGGCGCCCTCCAGCCGAGCGAGCCGGACCTCGAGCCGGCTCGCGTCCGGCTCGGCACCGCCCGTGCGCCAGATCGAGAGGGCCTCGCGGTACGCCGTCCGCGCGGCCGCCGGTGCCGGCTCCGCGGCCCCGAGCACCTCGAGCGACTCCGCCAGCAGGTCGAGCGCGTGGGCGTCGCGACTCGCCGCCGCGGCCCGTGCGGCGGTGGCGACGGCGGCCTCCCGATCGCCCGTGGCGAGCTCGACCCACGCGAGCGCGGCCAGCGCGTAGGGAGCCAGGCCGGGGGTGGCCTGGCCGAGCGCGTCGTCGGCGAGCTTGCGGGCGACGACGGGGTCCTCCGACGCGAGCAGCCGGGCGAGCCCGGCCTGGGCCGGGACGAGGACCTGGACCTCGCCGGACCCGGCGGCGAGCTGGATCGCCTCCACGTAGGCCCGGTGCCCCTGCTCGCGCTGGCCCACGGCGCGGCACAGGTCGCCCAGCCCGCTGAGGCTGGCCGCCGCCCGAGCGCCGCCGAGGCGGCGTCCGATCTGCTCGGCGTGCCGGAGGCGCCAGCGCGCCTCGTCGAACTCCCCGAGCCGGGTCAGCGCCTCGGCCAGGTTGTGGAGCGCGACGACGAGCGAGCCGATGGGCCGCACCAGCTCGCTCACGCGGACCGCCTCGTGCCCGACCCGCGCCGCTCGCACGTAGTCCGCGGCGCCGAGCAGCGAGAAGACCTGGTTGGACAGGATCGCCGGCATCGTGGCGGCGTCGCGGGCGAGGCGCGCGTAGTGGGCGGCCTGGGCGAGGTGGGCCTCGCGCGTCTGCCCGGTGTCGGCGCGGGCGGCCGCCTGGTGGGCCTGGCACAGGTCGCCCGGGTCGCCGCTCGCCTCGGCCAGGCGCAGCGCCTCGGACGCGACCTGCCGGGCGGCCGCGGGCTCGCCGAGCCCGGCGAGCATGCGCACCTTGAGCACCCGCCACCGCTGCCCCGGGCCACGGTCGGGAAGCGTCCCGGCGTCCACCCGGTCGAGCGCCTCGTCGGCCCGGGCCAGCTCCCCGCGGGACTCGTGGATCGACGCCATCGTCATCGCCAGGCCGAGGTCCCACCGGTCCGGGGACGCCTCCACCAGGGGCCGCAGGACCGACAGCGCCTCGTCCAGCCGCCCGGTGAGCCGCAGGGCCCGGCCGAGGAGGAGCCGCGTCGCGTCCCCGGGGGCCAGGGCCGGTGCGCCGAGGTCCGGGGACAGCAGCGCGAGCACGTCCGAGGCGTCGCCCTGGTCGATGACACGGTCGGAGGCCGTCTCCAGCAGGCGACGGGCCCTCCCGGGCTCCCCGGCGGCGAGCCACGTGCGCACGCCGGCCATCGGATGGTCGTGCGCCTCGAACCAGGCGGCCGCCGCCCGGGCCCGGTCCCGGTCCTGCGGTGCCGTGGCGCGGGGCAGCACCGCCGCCAGCGCCGGTACGACGCGCCACCCGAGCCGGTCGACGATCTCGCAGCGCGGGTGCGGCGCGAGGACGCCCGTCTCGCGCAGCTCCCCGACCAGGTCGGTCACCGCGGGGGCGTCCCAGAGCGTGGCGACCAGGTCGTCGGTCACGACCTCGAGCGACGCCAGCGCGGTCAGCACCTCCCGCGCCTCCGGCGCCAGGGCGCCGAGGACCGACCTCTCGCACCACCGCGCGACGGCGGGCTCCACCTGGGCGACCCAGCGCGCGAACTCCGTCGCCTGCCGCACGGTCCCGTTCCACCGCGGACCGGTCGCGCGCGAGATGGCGCGGGCGAAGAGGTGGACGAGCATGGGCCAACCGGTCGTCGCGTGGTGGACCAGCGTCGGCAGCTCGGGGTCGGCGATGGCGTACTCCGCCTCGAGCACGGTCGCGACCTGGTCGGGGGTGAGGCGGAGGTCGGCGGGCCCGCGTTCCCAGGCGGTGACCGTGAGGGCGGCGGCCTCCTCCACCGTGAGCGGCCGGCGACTCGTGAGGTAGACGTCGGGGCGCGAGAGGCCCACCGTCCGGAGCACCGCCAGCCGTTGCTCCGGCGTCGCCTGCTGCAGGTCCTCGACCGCGATGCCGGGCACGCCCCGGTCCACGAGGTCGGCCAGCGCCGCGGGCGTGACCTCGGCGGCGGGCAGCCTCGCGCCGTCCGTCCCGAGCGCGCTCTCGACCCAGGTCGACTTCCCATAGCCGGCGGCGGCGACGACGAGCGTCAGGGCCATGTCCTCACCGTGGTCCTCCCGCCGATCGGCCACAAGGCCCGACCTCGACGTGGTTCCCGCCGGGGCCCGATCGCCCCTCGACCCGCCGGACGTGTGAGTCCGCCGGGTCGTGCTCGACCCGACGGACCCGGTGATCTCAGGCGGCGTGCTTCGACTCCACCTGGATCTTGAGGTTCTCGAGCATCGCCTCGAGCATCGGGGCGTGCTCCTTCACCATCATCGTCTCCAGCGACCTGCCGGCGACGGGGACCCTCACGGTCCACTCGCCCTCGCCGGTCACCTTCGTACCGCCCGGTACGGGCTCGAACGTGAACGTCCAGGTCGGCTTCTCCGCGAAGAAGTGGACCTGAGCGACGATCCGCTCGTTGGGTACGACCTCGGTGTACTCGATGCCGCCCTCCAGGTGGAAGGCCAGGAAGTGCGAGTACAACCGGGCCGAGGTGCCGACGCCGTCCGGCTTGATGTCGACCTCGGTCAGGGCGACGTCCTTCATCTTCCAGAGCTGGCCGATGTCCAGCGCGAAGTGGAAGACGTCGTCGAGCGGGGCCTCGACGGTGATGCTGCGGCGCAGCGTGGCCATCATCCTCACCTCCTTCCACCTTCGACGCTGCTCGGTGGGCGCGGGTCGCACAAGGGGAGATGGTCACGCGCCCGCGGTCCCTTCGGCGGAGGCGGACTAGGGTCGGGTCGTGACCAGCGCAACCCCCTTCCTCATGTTCCAGGGCGGCGTCGCCCGCGAGGCGATGGAGCTCTACACCTCGCTCTTCGACGACGGCGAGATCGTCTCCGCCGACACGTACGGCGCGGACGGACCGGGCCCCGAGGGCACCGTGATGCGGGCCCACTTCCGGCTGGCCGGGCAGGACTTCTTCGCCTCGGACAGCTTCGTCACGCACGCCTTCGACTTCACCCCGTCGCTGTCGATCTGGATCCAGTGCGAGACCGAGGAGCAGCTGACCCGCCTCTTCGACGCGCTCGCCGAGGGCGGCCAGCCGATGATGCCGCTGGGTGGGTACGGGTTCAGCGACCGGTTCGGCTGGGTCAACGACCGGTACGGCGTCTCCTGGCAGCTCAACCTGGGTGGGGTCGCCGCCGCGTGATCACGAGGGCATCCGTCGGGCCTGCGCGCTAGCCTGAGCGCATGGTCGATCCCGCACTCCAGTCAGCCATCGAGGCGATGAGCCTCGATGAGCGGCTCGAGCTGGTCGAGTTCATCGAGAGCACGGTCGACGCCGCGCCGATCGAGATCGGCGAAGAGGCGAAGGCGACGATCCGGTCCCGCGCCGCCGAGCTCGACGCCGACCCGTCGATCGGGCTGACCTGGGACGAGCTCAAGGCCCGTCTCGCTGCACGTCGGGGATGATCCCCAGGTCCGTCGTCTTCCATCCAGCGGTGGAGGATGAGATCGCGGCAATCTACGCCCACTACGAGCAGTTCGACGCCGTGCTTCCGGGCCGATTCGAGGCTCGGCTCGACGAACAGGTCGAGCGGTTGGCGATGTTCCCGGACTCCGGGGCCATCCTCTTCGAGGACTACCGACGTGTCCTCCTCACCCGGTTCCCGTACATGGCGGCCTACGTCGTCCGCGATGACCGCATCGACGTGCTCGCCGTCGTGAACGTGCGCCGCGACCCGGTGTGGATCGAGGAGACGGTCTCCGGCCGGGCGGAGCGGGACTGACTAGGCTCGCCGCGTGAGCGTGACCATCGACGAGCTCGTCGTGGCGGACCCGCCGGAGGCGTGGGCCGCGGCGGGGTTCGCCGTCGATCCTGGAACGCCGGACGAGCCGGACGGGCCGGTGTGCCGCGTCGGCACCGTGCGGATCCGCCTCGCCGGGCCCGGCGCCGGAGGTGGGGCCGGCCGCGGGATCGTCGGGTGGGCGCTGCGCGGCCTGCCCGCCGGCGTACCGCCGGAGGGGCTGGACGGCATCCCCACCACTCCTTCCGAGGCGCCGCCCGCCATACCTGCGGAGCACCCGAACGGGGTGACCCACCTCGACCACGTCGTGCTGATGACACCCGACCTGGCCCGCACCACCGCCGCGCTCCGGGGGATCGGGCTGGAGCCGCGCCGGGAGCGCAGCGGCGACCTCGGCGGGCAGCACGTGCGCCAGGTCTTCTACCGGCTCGGCGAGGTGGTCCTGGAGGTCGTCGGGACGCCGCACACCACCTCCGACGAGCCCGCCCACCTGTGGGGGCTGACCCATGTCGTCCCCGACCTCGACCCCGTCGTCGCGCTGCTCGGCGACGCCGCCGGCCACCCCAAGGACGCCGTCCAGCCGGGCCGGCGGATCACCACGCTGCGCACCCGCGACCTCGGGATGTCGGTGCGGACCGCGCTGATCACGCCCCACGTGCCGGGCGCCGGTCGCTCGCCCGGCTGACGGTGCACCTCAGCGCGGCAGGGCGAGCAGACCCGGGTCGAAGCGCGCGCGGACGCGGGCGGAGGCGTCGGCGGCGGCCACGATCAGGCGGGCGTCCCGGACGCGGCCGGTGGGGATGACGACCGCCCCCGAGTCGCCCGACTCGGTGCGCTCCCGGTGCGCCATCACCCAGTCGAACAGCAACCAGTCGACGGCTCCGGACGCCACCATCGGCGCCTCGCCGAAGGTGGTCATCGGCGGGCCGGCGGGGTCGACGACAGCCTCGGTCACGGCGGCGAGGGCGTCGCGGTGCTCGGTGAGCGCCGCGTCCTTCGCCACCCCCGAGGAGTCGTGGAGCAGCATCGACAGCGTGGCCGGCAGCCGCCGGCCATCATCGGTGACCACCAGCCACCGCGCGCCGCGCCACGGGGCGCCGTCCTCGGCCCAGTGCAGCCCGGCGTGCCCGCCGACCATGCCGACGCCCGGGGTGTCGAGCGATCCGTCGAACGGCGCGGGCCCGGTGAGCCCGAGCACCCACCGGGCCCGGATGCCGAGCAGCGCCGCCGTGCCGATGATCTGGCCCGCACGGGTGTCGGCCGGCAGGCCGGCCGCGCGCTGGGCCGCCGCGTAGTCGGCGACGGCGCGATCGATGGCGCGGTACGCCGACGCCAGGCCCTCGTGCTCGCCGGGCCGTGCTCCCCGCCCGCCGCCGAGCACCTCGCCGAACCGCCCGGCCACCTCCACCAGCACGTCGTCGAGCGCCTCCGCGTGGGTCGGCAGCCAGCGGTGCGGCTCGGCGCCGGGCAGGTCGAACAGGTCGGCGAGCGGCGCGGGCCGGTCGTCGGGCGTGCGCCAGTGGAACCCGAGCGCGTCGTCGGTGGCGTGGATCCGCGGCAGGGCCATCGCGGCCGGTCAGCCCGCCGGGCTGGGGGAGTGCGTGTCCGCGTGCACCGCGCCGGTCAGCCAGGCGTGCCACTCCTCGAGCCCCTCGCCGGTGCGCGCCGACACCTCGATCAGCCTGGCGGCGGGGTTGACCGCCGCGACGTTGCGCCGGAACAGATCGAGGTCGACGTCGAGGTGCGGCAGCAGGTCCATCTTGTTGACCAGCACGACGTCGACCGACCGGAACATCACGGGGTACTTGAGCGGCTTCTCCTCGCCCTCGGTGATCGCGAAGACCATCACCCGCTCGTGCGCGCCGACGTCGAACTCCGCGGGGCAGACCAGGTTGCCGACGTTCTCCACCAGCACCAGGTCGAGCGCGTCGAGGTCGAGCCGGGTCAGCGCGCGGGCCACCATCGGGGCGTCGAGGTGGCACTCGCCGCCGAAGCCGTCGCCGGTGTTGAGCAGGGAGATCTGCGCGCCCAGCCCGGCCAGCCGGTCGGCGTCGATCGAGGTCTCGATGTCGCCCTCGACGACCCCCGCGCGGAGGCCGGCGTCGCGCAGGTGGCGCAGGGTGTGGGCCAGCAGCGTGGTCTTGCCGGCGCCGGGGGAGGACATCAGGTTCACGCAGCGCACCCCGGCGGCGTCGAGCGCGTCCCGGTTGGCCTGCGCCGCGTGGTCGTTCTCGTCGAAGATCCGCTCGAGCACCACGACCCGCTCCGGCCCGGTGGCGTACGCCGAGTGGTCGCCGTGCGCACCGGCGCCGTCGTGCTCGTGCTCGGCGCCGTCGTGGTCGTGCTCGTGGACGGTCCCGTCGTCGTGGCGGTGGAAGCGGCCCATCAGTCCTCCTCGGCGGTGTGGGTCGTCGGGGTCGTCGCGGGCGCGGTCGGCCCGCGCGGCGCGAGGTCGATCGAGGTCACCAGCAGCTCCTCGCCGGAGGCGACGCGGATGGCGCCGGACCCGCACGCGCCGCAGGTCAGCAGCAGCGCGTCGGCGACCGTCGTCCGCTCCCCGCAGTCGCGGCAGTCGAGGACCACCGGCACGTGGTCCACGTCCAGCACGGAGCCGGCCAGCGGCCCGGCCTCGGTGACCAGCCCCCAGCAGTAGGAGAGCGTCTCCGGCACCACCTGCCGCAGCCGGCCGACCCGCAGGTGCACCGTCGCGACGGGCCGCCCGTCGCGGGCGCGGTCCACGATCCCCTGGATGCTCTGGCACAGCGACAGCTCATGCACCGGCGGGCTCCTGCCGCGTGGCCTGGCGGCGCAGGGTCTGCGAGGGCGACTCGCCGAAGCGCCGGCGGTAGACGCCCGAGAAGTTCCCCAGGTGGGTGAAGCCCCACCGCTGCGCGGCGTCGGTGACGTTGACGCCGTCCTCGGGCATCGCCGACATCAGCGTCTGCCGGACGCGGTCGAGCCGCCGGTCGCGGATGTAGGCGATCGGGGTGGTGTCGAGGTCCTCGCGGAAGCCTGCCTGGATGGAGCGCGGGCTCATCCGCGCGTACGACGCCAGGTCGTCGAGGCTGATCGGCTCGGCGAGGTGGCGCTCGATGTACTCCAGCGAGCGGCGCACGGCGGCCCGACCGCTGCGCCGCGGCCGGGCGACGAGGCTGGAGGAGTAGGAGTGCGGCTGGATGTAGAGCAGCGTGGAGATGATCAGCTCCTCCAGCGCCGTGGCGCCGACGCCCTGCTGGATCAGCGACGAGCCGGACATGACCTCGGCGGAGAGGATGTTGAGGGCGCCGTGCCAGCGCGAGGCGGCGTCGGTGGTGAGGTCGCCGACCGGCTCGAAGACGACCGGCCCGTCGAGCGACCGCCCCAGCATCCGGGAGAGCTGGCGCTCCATCGCGGCGCGCTCGATGCGGATGATCAGTTGCGGGCTGTCGTGCTCGAGGTGCAGCACGTACTCCGTCCCCGGGGAGACGACCAGGGCCAGGAAGGCCGTGATCAGGTGGTCCTCGCCCCCGACGCGCGCGCTCGCCTGACCGGAGGTGGTCATGTGCACGGTGTAGGCGTCCGCGGCCTCCGCGACCGCGACGTCGGTGGCGACGGCGTAGTCGAGGTAGGCCATCGTGACGTCGAGGAACTGGATCGCGTTGAGCGTGCACTGGAAGTCGCGCCGGCCGCCGCGCACCGGGGCGACCGCGGCGGGGCCGAGCAGCTGTGAGGTGACCCGCGTGGCGAGCGCCGGGTCGGTGGTGCAGGCGACGGGGTGCTCCTGCAGGGCGTTGGGCACGCCGCGGGAGCGGATCCGCCGGCGTACCGGCAGCCGGGTCCGGTCGACGTCGATGAAGCGCAGCCGCGACAGGTGGGGCACGGCCGCACCACCTCCCGACCTCGCACTCTGTCCCAGGCGCGATCTCTGGTGTGACCAGCGTCGCGTTCCTGCGCATGTGAATCAAGAATTTTGCGCGAATCGGATAGCCGCTGCGGGATGCGGATAGGCGTCCCGCGCCGGCCGCCCTACATTCCGAAGACGCCCCGTCCGCGTGTCGGACCCCCGAGGAGGCAGTCGATGGCCGTGTCGCCCGACAGTGGGATCGCGCCGAGCTCCGCCCCGTCCGCCGGCAGCCCGAGCGGCGCCGACGCCCTCGCCGCCCAGCTGGCGGACCCGCAGGTGGCCAACGCCCTGGCCAGCCTGCTCGCCCACGCCGACCTGATCGCGATCCTGGTCGAGGGCCTGGACCAGATGGTCTCCCGCTCGGAGATCATCGGCGACTCGCTGCTGGCCAGCATCGGCGACCTGCGCTCGACCGTGGAGAACAGCCCGGGCCTCAAGGACTCCGGGGTCACGGTGCAGGAGCTGACCGAGTCCGCGGCGAGCCTGGCCGCCGTGCTGCCCAAGGCTGCGCCGGGGATGGTCGCGGCCGTCGAGTCCGGCGCCCTGGACCGCGTGCTCGCCTCGGACCTGGTGGGCCCCGACGCGGTCGACCAGATCGAGGTGCTGGCGCGCGGCTTCGCCCGCGGCAAGGAGGAGTTCGCGGACCGCCCGGTCGCGATCGGCGGGCCGCTGTCGCTGGTCCGGCTGTTCAAGGACCCCGACATCAACCGCGCGCTCAGCTACTTCGCGACCGTCGCCAAGGCGGTCGGCGAGGAGCTCGCCGCGCCGCCCCAGACGCCATGACCCAGACGCAATGACCCAGACGCAATGACCCAGGAACAGTGACGCGAGAACAGTAGGGAAGGGACACCCGGATGTCGTCAGTGCTGTGGTTCCAAGCCGGTGCCTGCTCGGGCAACACCATGTCGTTCCTCAACGCGGAGGAGCCCAACGTCGTCGACCTGATCGTCGACTTCGGGCTCGAGCTGCTCTGGCACCCCTCGCTCGGCATGGAGCTGGGCGACAACGCCAAGAAGATCTTCAACGACTGCGCCTCGGGGGAGCGGCCGCTCGACATCTTCGTGCTGGAGGGGACGGTGATCCGCGGCCCCGACGGCTCCGGCCGGATGGACATGTTCGCCGACCGCCCGATGCTCGAGTGGGTCACCGAGCTGGCGAACGCCGCGAGCATCGTGGTCGCGATCGGCGACTGCGCGTGCTGGGGCGGGATCCCCGCGACGGCGCCCAACCCGAGCGACTCCACCGGGCTGCAGTTCCACAAGCGCGACAAGGGCGGCTTCCTCGGCCCCGACTGGCGCTCCAAGGCGGGGCTCCCGGTGATCAACATCCCGGGCTGCCCGGCCCACCCGGACTGGATCACCCAGATCCTGGTCGCGCTCGCCACCGGCCGCGCCGGCGACATCGCGCTCGACGACCTGCACCGGCCGCAGACGTTCTTCAAGACGTTCACCCAGACCGGCTGCACCCGCGTCCAGTTCTTCGAGTACAAGCAGTCGACGATGTCCTTCGGCGAGGGCACCCGCACCGGCTGCCTCTTCTACGAGTTCGGCTGCCGCGGCCCGATGACGCACAGCTCGTGCAACCGGATCCTGTGGAACCGGCAGTCGTCGAAGACGCGTGCCGGGATGCCGTGCCTGGGCTGCACGGAGCCGGAGTTCCCGTTCTTCGACCTCGCCGCCGGCACCGTCTTCAAGACGCAGAAGGTCTCCGGGACCATCCCCAAGGAGGTCCCCGAGGGCGCCGACCACATCACCTACATGGCGCACGCCGCCGCCGCCCGGATCGCCGCCCCGCAGTGGGCCAAGGAGGACATGTTCGTCGTCTGACGGGCATGTCGAGAGAGGAACCATCCCGATGACCACAACGCCGAACCAGGCTTCGTCGGTCGACCTGTTCGTCTCGCCGCTCGGGCGGGTGGAGGGTGACCTGGACGTCCGGGTCTCCATCGAGGACGGCGTGGTCACCTCCGCGTGGACCGAGGCCGCGATGTTCCGCGGCTTCGAGATCATCCTGAAGGGCAAGGACCCGCAGGCCGGCCTGATCGTGACGCCGCGCATCTGCGGCATCTGCGGGGGCAGCCACCTCTACAAGGCGTGCTACGCGCTCGACACGGCGTGGCAGACCCACGTCCCGAAGAACGCCACGCTGATCCGCAACATCGCCCAGGCCTGCGAGACGCTGCAGTCGATCCCGCGCTACTTCTACGCGCTCTTCGCGATCGACCTGGTGAACAAGAACTACGCCTCCTCGCCGCTGTACGACGAGGCGGTCCGCCGGTTCGCGCCCTACGTCGGCACGGCGTACCAGAAGGGCGTGGTGCTCTCCGGCAAGCCGGTCGAGGTCTACGCGATCTTCGGCGGCCAGTGGCCGCACAGCTCGTTCATGGTGCCGGGCGGCGTGATGAGCTCGCCGAACCTGGCCGACATCACCCGGGCCACCGCGATCCTCAACCACTGGAAGGACAACTGGCTCGAGGCGGAGTGGCTGGGCTGCTCGGTCGAGCGCTGGCTGGAGGTCAAGAGCTGGGAGGACATGCAGGCCTGGGTCGAGGAGAACGAGTCGCAGTACAACTCCGACTGCGGCTTCTTCATCCGCTACTGCCTCGACATCGGCCTGCACCGCTACGGCGCCGGCGTCGGCAACTACCTCGCCTCGGGCACCTACCTGAACCCGTCGATGTACGAGAACCCGACGGTCGAGGGGCGCAAGGACGCGCTGATCGGGCGCAGCGGGGTCTACGCGAACGGGACGCACCACGACTACGACCAGCTGCGGGTCACCGAGGACGTCACGCACTCCTTCTTCAAGGGCGACCGGCCGCTGCACCCCTGGGACGGGGAGACCATCCCGGTCGACCCGCTGGCCGGGCGCCAGCAGGAGAAGTACTCCTGGGCGAAGTCCCCGCGCTACGACGTGCCCGACCTCGGCCGGATCCCGTTGGAGGCGGGGCCGCTGGCGCGGCGGGTGGCCGCGGGCGGGCCGGACGCGCTGCCCCACCAGGACGACGACCCGCTGTTCATGGACCTGATCGACAAGCTCGGCCCGTCGGTCTTCGTCCGGCAGATGGCCCGCATGCACGAGGCCCCGAAGTACTTCACCTGGGCGATGGAGTGGCTCTCCCAGATCGACCTGTCCGGGTCGTTCCACACCAAGCCGGAGGAGCGGGCCTCCGGCAAGGGGTGGGGCGGCACCGAGGCGGCGCGCGGCGCCCTCCAGGACTGGATCGTCATCGAGGACGGCAAGATCGAGAACTACCAGGTGGTCACCCCGACCGCCTGGAACATCGGCCCCCGCGACGGCGACGGCACCCTCGGCCCGATCGAGCAGGCGCTGGTCGGCACCCCGATCGTCGACATGGAGGACCCGGTCGAGCTGGGCCACGTCGCCCGCTCGTTCGACTCGTGCCTCGTCTGCACGGTCCACGCCTACGACGGGAAGACCGGCCGCGAGCTCAACCGGTTCGTCATCAACGGCATGGTCTGAGTGGCCGGACCGAACGCGATGGGCGCGGCGCCGCACGAGCTGCTCGACGACGGCTTCGCGCCCGAGCCCTGCGACCTGCTGGTGATCGGCTGCGGCAACATCCTGCGCGGCGACGACGCGGTCGGCCCGGTGCTGGTGCGGCACCTGTTCGAGCGCGGCGTGCCGGCGGGCTGCCGCCTCGTCGACGGGGGCACCGCGGGCATGGACGTCGCCTTCGGGATGCGGGGCGCGGCCCGGGTGGTGATCGTCGACGCCGCGGCGACCGGCGCCGAGCCCGGCACGGTCTACCGGGTGCCGGCCGAGGAGCTGGCCGAGCTGCCGCCCATCGACGGGCTGCACACCCACAACTTCCGGTGGGACCACGCGCTGTCGTTCTCGAGCTGGCTGCTCGGCCCGGAGCGGCCGAGGGACGTCACGGTCTACCTGGTGGAGGCGGCCTCGCTGGAGCCGGGCGCGCCGCTGACGCCCGCCGTGGAGGCCGGGATGCGGCGGGTGATCGGGCTGATCGAGGCCGACCACCTCCCGGGCGGAAGCCGGGAGGGAGTCGGGGTGGAGGGCCGGGATGGAGACCGAGGTGCAGACCGAGGTGGTCGCCGAGCACGGCCAGTGGACGGTCTACCTGCTGGTGATCAGCCCGAGCGGGGTGGAGCGGCGCCGGCTGGCGACGCACCGCACCGAGGCCCGGGCGCGGCTGGCCGCGGACGTCGTACGACGGACGGCGGCGCGACGCCGGGCACCGCGGGAGGGCCCCGATGACTGACGTCGCTCACCCGCAGCCGCTGGGGATCTTCGGCTTCCCGGCCGGGCTGATGGTGGTCCCCGGCGCGGACGCGGAGGCGGAGGGGGTCCGCCGCGACCTGCTCGCCGGGCGCCTCCCCGCACGCTGGCCCGACGCGCTGCGCGTCCAGCGGCTGACGTACGACGGCGACGAGGCCGCCGCGCTGGCCGCCTGCACCGGCGACGGCCCGCTCGACCGCTACCACCGCTGGCTGCTCGACCCCGCCGGTGACGACCCCGCCGCGGTACGCGCGGCGCTCCCGGCCGGGCTGCGCCCGCTGGTCGACGTCGCGGCCGCCACGATCGGCGCGGGACCCGCGCCCGCGGACGTCGCCGGGTCGGAGCCCGAGGTCGCCGCCCTCGCCCTCGCGGCCGGGGCCTCGGAGGCCGCTGGCCGGGGCGAGCCCCGTGCGGCTGCCGCCCTGCTCTCCGACGCGGCCGTCGCGGCGGACCCGGTCAGCCCGGTCCTGGCCGCGGTGCTGCGGGGGAGCGCCGGGCTGCTGCGCCGCGAGTGTGCGGACGAGCGCGCGGCCGACGACCTCGCGGCCGCCGCCGCGGCGCTGGCGGGCACCGACCTGGCCGAGGTGCGCGCCGAGCTGCTGCTCCAGCTCGGGTCGATCGCGCAGGAGCGAGCCGCCGCCGACGGCGGGTCCGGCCCGCTGCTGCAGCAGGCGATGCACCACTACTACGACGCGCTCCAGCTGGTCGGCGAGGAGACCGCGCCGCACCTCTGGGCGGCGCTCAACATGAACCTGGCCACCGCCCACCTCGCCTCGCCGATGTCCCAGGTCTCCGACCAGCTCCGGCTGGGCGTCGCGACCCAGGCGCTGCGCGCGGCGCGGCGGGTCTTCACCCCCGAGCAGGCGCCGGTCCCGTGGTCGACCGCGACGCTCAACCTCGCCAACGCCCTCGTCTACACCCCCTCCACCCACCAGGGCGACAACCTGGTGGAGGCGGTCGAGCTCTACGAGGAGGTGCTGGCCTCCGGGGTCCGCGAGCACGACCCGGCCGGCAAGGCACGGCTGCTCGCCAACCAGGGCAACGCGCTCGCGCACCTCGGCGCCTTCGACCACGCCAAGGCCAAGCTGGTCGAGGCGCGCTACCTCTTCGAGACCGAGGGCGACCACTCCTCGGTGATGGCGGTGCGCGGGGTGCTCGACGAGATCGCCAAGGCGCTGGTGGCCGACCCCGACGACGAGCTCGCCGACCTCGCCCGGCAGGCCGAGCAGATGGCTCGGATGCCGCGGTCCGAGGGCGGGTTCACCTCCGGCATGGGCGTCACCGCCACCGGCGGCCCCGCCGGCGACATGACCGGCCCGCCGCCCAAGCCCACCGTCACGGTGCTCCGCGCCGGGCAGACGCACCCCGACGTACCCGTGGAGGAGCCGTGACCGCCGAGCCCGCCCCGAACGACGGCGTCGACGAGCCGGACGACCGGCTGGAGGAGGTCGCACGCCGGCTCGACGAGACCGGCGAGGCCGTGGCCGGGCTGGACGAGGCCGCCCGCCGGGTGGCGACGGCGGCGATCGACGCCCGCGACGACCTCCACCGCGCCGTCCTCACCACGCTGGTACGCCGGCTCAAGGGCGACCCGCGCGGCAAGGAGCTGCTCTTCGAGCTCATCGACGACCCGGAGGTTCGCCTCGTGCTGATGGTGCACGGCATCCTCCGCCCCGCGGCCACCCCCGCCCCGGCCGCCCCGAGCCGGCCGGCGCCGGCCCTGATCCCGCTGAGCTCGATCGGCGTCGGCCCGCCCGGCGGCACCCAGGCGGGCGGCCCGCACCCATGAGGGTGCAGGTGATCGCGGCCGGCCAGGCGCACACCGGGGTGCTGCCCGGCGGCGGGGCGCAGCCGGACTCGCCGCCGGCGACGTACCGGGGCTGGCGGCCGCGCTGCGTGCTCGGCGCGGAGTCGCCGGGCGGCCTGGCGCTGCCGCCGGCCCACCCGAGCGCCACCACGATGTACGCGCCGCGGGCGGTGTGGACCGACGGCACCCGGGTGGTCGCCGCCGACTCGGGGAACCACCGGGTGCTGGTCTGGCACACGCTGCCGGAGCGCGACGGGAACCCGGCCGACGTCGTCCTCGGCCAGCCCGACGACCGTACCGAGGGCCCGGCCGCCGGCGGTCGCGGCGTCGCCGGCGGGATGCACCTGCCGACCGGGGTGCTCGTGCACGACGGGCGCCTGGTCGTGGCCGACGCCTGGCACCACCGGCTGCTGGTCTGGGACGCGCTGCCCGAGGCCACCGACACCCCGCCCGACCACGTCGTCGGCCAGCCGTCGGCGGCGGACGCCGAGCCCAACGCGGGCGGCGACCCGAGCGCGGCGACCCTCTACTGGCCCTTCGGCGTCGCCGTCGTCGACGGCCGCTGCTACGTCGCCGACACCGGCAACCGGCGGGTGCTGGTCTGGCGCGACGGCCTCCCGGAGCCGGGCCGCCCGGCCGACGTCGTGCTCGGCCAGCCGAGCGCGGCGGCGCGCGAGGAGAACCGCGGCGAGGGCGTCGGGCCGGCGTCGTTCCGGTGGCCGCACGCCTTCGCCCCCGACGGCACCGGCGGGATCTGGGTCGCCGACGCCGGCAACCACCGGCTGCTGCGCTGGCGCGACCACCCCGAGAGTGACCGACCCGCCGACGTCGTGCTCGGCCAGCCCGACCCGGTCACGGGCGAGGAGTTCCCCTACGTCCCGCAGGAGGGGCGGCTGCGGTTCCCCTACGGCCTCGCGGCCACCGCCGACGGGATCGCGGTCGCCGACACCGCCAACAACCGGGTGCTGCTCCACGGCCACGACGCGGCCGGCCACGACCCGCCGACGGGCGTGCTCGCGCAGCCGACGTACGCCGCCAACGGCGAGAACCGGTGGGAGCGGGTCGCGGTCGACACGCTCTGCTGGCCCTACGGGCTGCACTGGTCCGCACGGGAGCAGGGCGGCGAGCTGCTGGCGATCGCGGACTCCGGCAACAACAGGGTGGTGCTCTGGGAGCGCTCGGCCGAGGATGAGGCATGACCGCCGAGGCCACGGTGCCTTCCGCGGCGGCGCGGGTGCGCCGCCGGGTCGAGGTGCGCGGGCTGGTCCAGGGGGTCGGCTTCCGGCCGTACGTCGCCCGGCTCGCCGCCCAGGCCGGTGTCGACGGGTGGTGCCGCAACGACGCGACCTGCGTGGTGATCGAGGTGGAGGGCCCGCCGGCCCGGGTCGCGGACTTCGAGGCGAGGCTCCCGTCCGGGGCGCCGCCACTGTCGCGGATCCGGGAGGTCGGCGCGACCGACGTCGCGCCGCAGGGGGCCGCGGGGTTCGCCATCGTCGCCTCGCGGGAGGCCGGGGGCGAGCGCACCCTGGTCGCGCCCGACACCGCGGTGTGCGCGGAGTGCCTCGCCGAGATGAGCGACCCCGGCGACCGCCGCTACCGGCACCCGTTCATCACCTGCACCGCCTGCGGCCCGCGCCTGACCATCACCCTGGACCTGCCCTACGACCGGCCCGCCACCACGATGGCGGGCTTCGCGATGTGCGCGGCCTGCGCCGCGGAGTACGCCGACCCGCGCGACCGCCGCTACCACGCCCAGCCGATCGCCTGCCACGACTGCGGCCCCCGGCTCACCGCGCTCGCCCCGGACGGGCGCACGGTCGCGGCGGGCACCGAGCCCGCGCTGGCCGCCGCCGTCGCGGCGCTGCGGACGGGGCGGATCGTGGCGGTCAAGGGCATCGGCGGCTACCACCTCGCCTGCGACGCCGCGGACGCCGCCGCGGTGGCCGCGCTGCGCCGCCGCAAGGGGCGGCCGGACCAGCCGTTCGCGGTGATGGCCCGCGACCTGGGGGTGGCCCGGCTGCTGGTCGAGGGCCTGGCGGAGCCGGGTGGGGCCGCGGCGCTCGTGACCGGTCCCGAGCGCCCGATCGTGCTGCTGCCCGCCCGCGCGGACGCGCCGGTGGCCGGCGGGGTCGCGCCCGGCCTCGACGAGCTCGGCGTCATGCTGCCCTACGCCCCGCTGCACCACCTCCTCCTCGCCGACCTGCCCGACGGCTCGCCGGGGGCGCCGCCGGCGCTGGTGATGACGTCGGGCAACGCCTCGGGGGAGCCGCTGTGCCACCGCGACGACGAGGCGCTCGAGCGGCTGGGTGGCCTCGCGGACCTGGTCCTGGCGCACGACCGCGACATCGCGGTCCCGGTCGAGGACTCGGTCCTCGCCTGGCCCGGCGACGGCGCCGCGCCGGTGCCGGTGCGCCGCTCGCGCGGCCACGCGCCGCTCCCGGTCGACCTGCCCGGCGACCCCGGCACCGTGCTGGCCGCCGGCGCGGAGCTGAAGAACACGGTGGCCCTGGCCCGCGACGGCCGCGCGTTCGTCTCCGCCCACGTCGGCGACCTGGAGTCGTACGCCGGCCGCGCCACCCACGCGCGGGTGGCCGACCAGCTGGTGCGCTTCCACCGCAGCGCGCCCGCGCTGGTCGTCGCGGACGCGCACCCGGGCTACGCCTCCCGTGCCTGGGCCCGCACGTACGCCGACGAGCACGCCGTGCCGCTGCTGGAGGTGCAGCACCACCACGCCCACCTCGCCTCCCTGGCCGCCGAGCACGGCCGCCTCGGCGAGCCGCTGGTCGGGTTGGTCCTCGACGGCACCGGCTACGGCTGCGACGCCACGATCTGGGGCGGGGAGCTGCTCCGGCTCACCGACGGCGGCGCGGGCGCCGAGCGGCTCGGCCACCTCGGCGCGGTCCGCCTCCCCGGCGGCGACGAGGGCGTGCGCAACCCCGTGCGGGTCGCCGCGCTGGCGCTGCTCGCCGCCGGCGAGACCTGGGACGGCACGCCGGTCGCCGGCGCGCTGACCGCCGCGGAGGCGCCGTTCCTCGACCGCGTCCACCGGTCGGGGCTCGGCGCCGTCGACACCTCCAGCGCCGGGCGCCTCTTCGACGCGGTCGCCTCCCTCCTCGGCGTCCGGCACCGGATCACCTACGACGCGCAGGCGGCGATCGAGCTGGAGGCGCTCGCCCGCCGCTGGCGCCGCGCGGCGAGGGCCGAGCCGGACGCGCTGCCGTTCCCGGTCGTGGACGGCGTGCTCGACCCCCGTCCGCTGATCGCGGCGCTGGCCGCCGCCGTCCGCGCCGGCGTGGACCGCGGCGCGCTGGCGTGGGCGTTCCACGACGCGCTGGCCCGGGCCGGGGCCGAGGCCGCGTCGGCCGCCCTCGCGGCGGGGCCGGGGGCGGACACGGTGGGCCTCACCGGCGGCGTCTTCGTCAACCGGGTCCTGCTGGAGCGGACCCGGCACCACCTCGCCCGTCACGGCCTGCGCGCGCTGACCCACGCCCGGGTGCCCGCCAACGACGGCGGGCTCTCGCTGGGGCAGATCGCCGTCGGCGTACGCCGCCTCGCCGCCCCCCACCCGTCAGACCGACCGACCCGCTGAGAACCGGAGGAGATCCCATGTGCCTGGCCGTCCCAGGGCGCGTCCTGGAGGTGTTCGAGGAGAGCGGCACCACCATGGCCGCCGTCGACTTCGGTGGCGTGCGGAAGAAGGTCTGCCTGGCCTACCTGCCCGAGACCGGCGTCGGCGAGTACGTGATCGTCCACGTCGGCTTCGCGATCCAGCGGCTGGACGAGGAGTCGGCCCGGGAGACGCTGGCGACGTTCGAGCGGATGGGCCTGCTGGAGGAGGAGTTCGGCGACGGCTTCGAGGCCGCCGCGCGGCAGAAGGGGGTGGAGGCGTGAAGTACCTGGACGAGTTCAGCGACCCCGACCTCGCCCGGCGGCTGCTCGACCAGATCCACGCGGTGACCACCCGGCCCTGGGCGATGATGGAGGTCTGCGGCGGGCAGACCCACTCGATCATCCGGCACGGCATCGACCAGCTGCTCCCCGAGGGCGTGGAGATGATCCACGGCCCCGGCTGCCCGGTCTGCGTCACGCCCTTGGAGACCATCGACCGGGCGCTGGCGATCGCGCGCCGGCCCGAGGTGATCTTCTGCTCCTTCGGCGACATGCTGCGGGTGCCCGGCAGCCACGACGACCTGTTCACCGTGAAGAGCGAGGGCGGCGACGTCCGGGTCGTCTACTCGCCGCTCGACGCGCTCCAGGTCGCGCGGGACAACCCCGACAAGCAGGTGGTCTTCTTCGGGATCGGCTTCGAGACGACGGCGCCGGCCAACGCGATGACCGTCCACCAGGCGCGGCGGCAGGGGATCGCGAACTTCTCGCTGCTCGTCTCCCACGTGCTGGTGCCGCCGGCGATCGCGGCGATCATGGAGTCGCCGACCTGCCGCGTGCAGGGGTTCCTCGCGGCCGGCCACGTGTGCAGCGTGATGGGCACCGCGGAGTACCCGCCGCTGGCCGAGAGGTACGGCGTCCCGATCGTGGTCACCGGCTTCGAGCCGTTGGACATCCTGGAGGGGATCCGGCGCACGATCGTGCAGCTCGAGCAGGGGCGCCACGAGCTCGAGAACGCCTACCCGCGCGCCGTCCCGGCCGAGGGCAACCCGGCCGCGATGGCGATGCTGAGCGACGTCTTCGAGGTCACCGACCGGACCTGGCGCGGCATCGGGACGATCCCCGGCAGCGGCTGGCGGCTGGCGCCGCGCTACGCCGAGTACGACGCCGAGCTGCGCTTCGAGGTCGACGACATCCGCACCGACGAGTCGCCGCTGTGCCGCTCCGGCGAGGTGCTCCAGGGGCTGATCAAGCCCCACGAGTGCCCGGCGTTCGGCAAGGAGTGCACGCCGCGGAACCCGCTCGGCGCGACGATGGTCTCCTCCGAGGGCGCGTGCGCCGCCTACTACGCCTACCGGCGACTGGACCTCGTGGCGGCGGGGGAGGTGGGGTCGTGAGCGACGACCTGGACTTCGAGGGCTGGACCTGTCCGGCGCCGCTGCGCGGCACCCCCACGGTGGTGATGGGCCACGGCGGCGGTGGCGCGATGTCGGCCGAGCTGGTCGAGAGCCTCTTCCTGCCGGCGTACGGCGGCGCGGCGCGGGCCGAGCTCGGCGACGCGGCGGTGCTGCCGGCCGCGTCGGGGCGGCTGGCGTTCACCACCGACTCCTACGTGGTCAAGCCGATGTTCTTCCCGGGCGGCTGCATCGGCGACCTCGCCGTCAACGGGACCGTCAACGACCTGGCGATGGTGGGCGCCCAGCCGCTCTACCTCTCGACCGCCTACATCCTGGCCGAGGGCACCGCGATGTCCGACATCGGCCGGGTGGCGACCGCGGTCGGCAAGGCGGCCGAGCAGGCCGGCGTCCAGCTGGTCACCGGCGACACCAAGGTCGTCGACCACGGCAGCGGCGACGGGATCTACGTCAACACGGCCGGCGTGGGCGTCGTCCCCGACGGGGTGGTGATCGGGCCGGACCGGGCCCGCCCCGGGGACGCGGTGCTGGTGAGCGGGCCGATCGGGCTGCACGGCGTGGCGGTGATGAGCTGCCGCGAGGGCCTGGAGTTCTCCACGCCGGTCGAGAGCGACTCGGCGCCGCTGCACGGGCTCGTCGCCGACCTGCTCGGCACCGGCGTCGACGTGCGCGTGATGCGCGACCCGACGCGTGGCGGCCTCTCCGCGTCGCTCAACGAGATCGCGCGGGCCTCGGGCGCCGGGATCGACCTGGTCGAGCGCGACCTGCCGGTGCCCGCCGAGGTGCGGGACGCCTGCGGGCTCCTCGGGCTCGACCCGCTGCAGGTGGCCAACGAGGGCAAGCTCGTCGCGATCGTCCCGGGGGACGCCGCGGAGGCGGCGCTGGAGGCGATGCGGGCCCATCCGTACGGCGCCGGCGCCTGCCGGATCGGCACCGTGGTCGAGGAGCACCCGCGGATGGTCGTGGCCCGGACCGGCCTCGGCGGGACCCGCGTGATCGACCTGCCGATCGGCGAGCAGCTGCCGCGGATCTGCTGATCTCGCCACGCCGGGGACCGGCACCGCGCCATGTACTGTCGGTCACAGCCGTCCGGGGCGCCCGCCCGGAGCGCCCGTGCCGACGGTGGAGAGGCGTGGCGCGTGCGGGAGCCTGAGGTCGTCCACGGAGCGCTGCGCGGAGCATGAAGATCCGCGCCACGCGCTCGGCCCACGCCCGCGGCCGGCTCGCCGAGCTCTGGGAGGCCGTCGAGGAGGCCCGGTCCTCGGAGCGGGTGCTGTTCCAGAAGCGACCGGCCCGCGCCGACACCGTGCGGGCGGCGCGGGAGGTGACGCTGGAGGCGCTGCTCGCCTACGCCGCGGCGATCGAGGCGCTCTCCTGGCCGGTGCCGCGCGGCATCCACCTGGAGATCACCCTCTACCGGGGGCTGTGCGAGGACGCCGCCGCGGCGGGTCGTGCGGCGGGCGAACCGGCCGCCAAGGTCACCTGACGCCGTCCACGGGCGAGGCGCCGTCGTCGACCGTGCCATCGTCGGTGTCCCCGTCGGTCTCCTCGGCCCGGTCGCGGGGCCACAGCAGGTAGCTCGCGGCCAGCGCGATCGCGACACCGATCAGCGTGTCGACCAGCCGGTGGGCGCCCGTGGAGCCGAGGTTCGCGGTCGGCGCCCCGACGAAGACCACCGCCGCGAACGAGGACGCCGCGCCGCCGAGGAGCGGGACGACCGGCTTGTAGGCCTGGCCGAACAGGAACGCCAGCACCGCCAGCGCGAGCAGCGCCCCGAGCGGCAGCAGCTCGCCGAGGACCGCGACCACGACCACGCCGAGGAGGGTCGCCGAGACCCGGCCCAGCGACATCTCCCAGGTGCTCTTGCCGGTCGGCAGCAGCACGGCCAGCGCCGCGATCAGCACCCAGAGGGCGTCGTGGGAGTCGGAGGCGACGTACCAGACGACGCAGCCGGTGAGCGGCACCGCGCGGCGCACGCCGTCGCGGGCGTGCTCGTCCATGCCGCGCAGCGAGGACCAGATGGCCCGCCACGGGGCCGGCGGTGCGGGGCCGTCCCGGCCCGCTCCGGGCATCGAGCGGTGCCGCAGGACCGAGCCGCCGGCGGCGACGGCGAACCCGGCGACCGCCGCGGCGGTGGCCCAGAGCACCACGTCGAGCAGCGTCGCCGAGCCGCGCGCGGAGATCGAGGTCGCGATCACCATCGACAGGACGTAGGCCAGGGTGTTCATCATCCCGAGCACGGCGCCCAGCGGGCCGGCGCCGGCCGCGGCGGAGGTGAACACCGCGACCAGCGCCATCGCGGCGCCCGCCGGCCACGGACGGCCGCTGACGAGGAACCCCAGGCAGACCACGATCGCCGTCGAGGACGCCGCCCACGTCGCCAGGGGCACCACCAGCCGGGGCGGACCGGCGGAGCCGGTGAGCGCGACCATCGCCGCGGTGAGCGCGGGCAGCAGCACGATCGGGCGTGCGCCGGTGAAGGGCAGCCCGATCGCGAGGCCGGCGCCGAGGCCGGCCAGGAGGAACCAGACGAGCGCCCACTGGGGCGGCTCGCCGGTGGTGCGCACCAGCGCCCTCACGCGGCGCCGCCGGCGTCGGCGCGCACGCGACCGTCGGCCACCGCCGCGGTGAGGGCCTCGTAGTCGCGCTGGTTCTGGTCGGCGTACGACGCGGCGAACGCGACCATCGCGCGGTCGAAGGAACCACCGTTGCCGAGGTAGCCGGCGAGGGCGTGGCGGTTGCCGGTGCGGCAGTGGGCGCGGGCCAGCGTCCAACCGCACATCGACGCGTAGACCGACAGCACGGCCTCGTCCATGCCGTCCACGTCGGGTGAGATCTTCCAGTCCCACATCTGCCGCACGTAGAAGTCGCGCACGACGCCGTCGATCCCGCGCACCCGGGTCCAGCCGAGCAGCAGGTCGCTCGAGGCCTGCATCAGCCGTTGGCCCTCGACGACCCGCTGGCCGTGGTTGTCGTAGTGGCTCGGCTCGCTGATCGGCTCGAGCACCGACGCCGTCGCCTCCTTCAGCTGCAGCACCAGTCCGTCGGTCGGGTCGTCCCGGTCGAGGAACAGCGCGACGAAGCAGCGCATCCCGACCGAGCCGACGCCGACGACCTTGCGGGCGGCGTCGACCACGTCGTACCCGCCGAGCAGGGTCTGCCGGTCGTCGGCGAGCGTGGTGCGGTAGGCGGCGACGACATCGTCGACCGCCCGTTGCACCTCGTCCTGCGGCAGGCCGTACAGATCGCGCAGCGGCAGCACCGACTGCGGCTGGTCGACCATCCGCAGACGCCCGTCCGGGCCGACCTCGGTGTAGCGCGACAGCGCCTTCTCGTTGGTGCGCCGGCGCCCCTTGCTCAGACCCTTCCGGAACGCCGCCACCCGTGCCGGCGGCAGCGCGGGGTGTGCCCACCGGTCGAGGATGTCGTCGGCCTCCACCCGGGCGTACCAGACGGCCAACCTGTTCCAGGTGGAGAACTCGAGCACCGCCTGGCGGTAGGTCGTCGCCACCCGCCGCACCACCGACTCGCGCTGGGCCTCGTCGAGGCCGTTGTGGCGTGCGGCGACCTCGAAGCTGGCCACCAGCCGCTGGACGTCCCACTCGAACGGCCCGGGCAGCGTCTCGTCGAAGTCGTTGAGGTCGAAGATCATCGTGCGGTCCGCGGCCGCGAACCCGCCGAAATTGGCCAGGTGCGCATCCCCGGCGAGCTGGACCTCCAGGCCGGTCCGGGGTCGTCCGCCGAGGTCCTGCGCCATGATCGCGGCGGCACCGCGGTAGAACGAGAACGGCGAGGCGAGCATGCGGTGGTAGCGCAGCGGGACCAGCTGCGCCACCCGCCCGGCCTCCTGCGCGCGCAGCGTCGCCACCGGGTCGGCGCGGTCGGGGGGCGGCTGCCAGGACCCGAGGCTGGAGCGGGGCACCCGCTTCCGGAGGGCGCGCCCGCCCTCGCGTGCCGCCGACGCGTCGGCGGTGCGCTTCACCGATGTGGTCATCGCGGACCTCCGTGCTCGTGGGGACGTTACCGCTCCTGGGCGGCGGGTGTCGGGACTGGACGCGGTCGTGTGCCTGACGCCCGCCTATGACGGGTCCTCGGACACACGACCGGCGCCGGGCCACGCGCCGGCCACCCGCCACCACGCTCCGGCGTCGGGCAGCCCGCCGGGCTCCGCGAGCGCGCGGTCGCGGGTCAGCCCTGGCACCACCCGGAACTCGATCGAGTCAGGCTCGCTGACCAGGGCCAGGATCCGCCACAGGGACCGCGCGTAGTGCTCGGCCGCGGCCGCCCCGTCCCACTCGTACAGGCCCCGGTAGCGGTGGCTCTGGTCGTGCGTCAGCCAGAGCTTGGAGACGAAGCCGGGGAACCCGACGAACAGCGGCGTGTTGAGCAGGCTCTCCGCGCGGAACGCGGCGTGCCCCCGGCGCCCCCGCACGCCGCGCAGCCGGAAGGAGACCGCGAGGAAGCACGGGTCGGCCGGCGTCCGGTCGGCGACGGTCTCGCGGTAGAC
>NZ_JBEGDJ010000046.1:0-30510 GCF_040191335.1 Nocardioides sp. YIM 152588
TCGGCCTTGCGCAGCTGCCGGGCCAGGCCGACCACGGCCCGGTCCGCCTGGAACTGGGCGAACGACTGCTCCAGGAGCTCGCGGGAGCGGTGCCGTCCGTAGGCGTGGACCGCGGGGCGGCGTCGCTGGCCACCAGCACCGCCGAGCTCGACACCGCCGCGGGGCGGCTCGCCTCGGGTGCCGACGAATCGGCGAGTGCCGGCGCCGAGGTCGCCTCCGGAGCCGCGTCGCTGAGCTCCGGCGCGACCTCGGTCGACGAGGGCGCCCACCAGCTGAGCGCCGGCCTCGACGAGCTCGCGGCCCAGAGCCCGTCGTACTCCCAGCAGCAGGAGAAGGCCCTGAAGCGGGTGGTCAGCGAGCCGGTGGCGCTGACCACGTCGGTGGCGAACACCGACCACGGCAACGGGTGGCTGCTCGGCGTCGTGCTCGGGGTGGTGCTCTGGCTGGCCGCGCTGCTCGGGGTGCTGCGCCGCGGCCTCGGGCCGGTGGTGGGGCAGTCGGCGACGCCGGTCTCCTCGCGTCGGCTGACCGCCCTGCAGCTCGGCCCGGCGACCGGCCTGGCGCTCCTCCAGGGCGTGGCGGTGCTGATCGCGGTCGTCCTGGTCGGCGTCGGCGCCGCCAGCCCGGTCGCGCTCGGGCTGCTGACCGTGCTGGCCGCGGTCACCTTCACGCTGGTCGGGGTGAGCCTGCGGTGGGCCTTCGGCCGCGCCGGGATCGTCGCCTTCGTCCTGTTCCTGCTGCTCCAGGCTGCGGCGCTGGGCAACGTGCTGCCGATCGAGACCGCGCCCGCGCCGATGCCGCTGCTCAACGCGGTGCTGCCGCTGCCGGCGTACGTCGACGCCACCAGCCAGCTGGTCGCCGGGGGGTCCGGCGGCTCGTTCCCCGGGGTGGTCGCGGTGCTGGTCGTCTGGGGCCTGGGCTCCTGCCTGCTGGCGCTGCTGGTCGTCCGCCACCGCAGGTTCGCCGCGCCGCCTGCGGTGGCCACCGGCTGAAGCGCGGGTCAGGGGGTGGGGGAGGAGACCTCGTCGATCACCAGCGCGACGTGCAGGGAGACCCGGATGTCGGGGTCGTCGAGGTCGACGCCGAGGACGCGCCCGGCCTTGGCCAGCCGGTCGTAGAGGACCGGGCGGGAGACGTGCAGGCTGGCCGCGGCCCCGGACTTGCTGCCGGGGTGGGTCAGCAGGGCGCGCAGCGTGGCCAGCAGCTGCGTGCCGTGCGCGGCGTCGTGCTCGCGCAGGGGGTCCAGCTCGCGGGCGGCGAAGAGGGTCAGCCGCTCGTCGGCGCCGAGCATCCGGAGCAGGCCGCGCAGGTGCACGTCCTCCAGCCGGTGCACCAGCGGGCCGCCCGCCTCGGCGTCCGGTCCGCCCGGGCGGACCGACTCCACCACGTGCTGGGCCTCGCGCAGCGTGCGGTCGACCGTCGCGGCCCGGTCGACCGCACGGCCGGCGCCCACGGTCACCGCGTAGCGGCGCAGCACCCGGGCCGCCAGGTCGTCGACGGTCCGGTCGGCGTCCGCGGTGGTGGGCAGCGAGAGCAGCGCGCGGACGTCGTGCTCGACCTCGCAGACCAGGGCCGGTACCCGGAGCTGGTCCGCGGCGAGCACCGTCGCGGCGATCACCTCGTCCACCAGGGTCTCCGGCGGCGCGGCGTCGGGCGTGGCGACGCCGCCCTCGCGCCGCGGGCGCAGGCTGACCCCGACCAGCCGGCGCCGCTCGGTCGGCAGCCCGGCCAGCTCGCAGCGGCGCAGCAGGTCCGCCGAGGTGGGGTCGGTGAGCAGGCCGAGCAGCAGCTCGTGGTGGGTACGCCGGAGCAGGCCGTCCCGCTGCCGGTCGTGCAGCCGGTGCAGGGCGAGCGCGGCGGCGGCCCGCTCGGTCAGCGCGACGAGCCGCTGCGAGGGCGGCTCGGGTGACTGCACGACCAGCCGCCCCCAGCCGCGCTCGCGCTTGCCGATCCGGGTGACCAGCCACCCGCTCGCCGGGTCCCAGCCGGTCCGCCCCTCGGGCGCGACGGTCCGGGAGCGGGCCGCCCAGCCGGACAGGAACCCCGCCTCGTCGTCGGGGCCGACGCGGTAGTCGAGGACCTGGTGCTGCTCGCTCTCGACCACGACCGTGGCGCCGGCGAGCCGCTGCACGGCGGCCAGGATCTCGCGCGGGCCGGCCTCGCCGAGGCTGAGCTCGGTGAACGTCTCGTGCACCCGCTGGGTCTCGCGGAGCTCGGCGAGCTGCTCGTCGACCAGCCGCTCGCCGACGCTCTGGGTGACGGCGGCGAACCGGACCTCGCGGGGCAGCGCCACCAGCGGTAGCCCGTGCCGCTCGCACGCGGCGACCAGCGACTGCGGCACGCTGTCCCAGCGGCGGCCCAGCTCGATCACCAGTCCGGCCGCGTCGCTCTCGGAGAGGCTGGCGGCGAACGCCTCCAGACCGGTGGCTGTGTCGGGCATCGCGATGCCGGTGCTGAGCAGCAGGTCGCCGGCGCGGAGCAGGGGAGCGATGTCGGCCAGCTCGGCGGCGTGCACCCAGCGCACCGGGCGGTCCAGGGTGTCGCCGCCGGCGAGCACGACCGGGCCCGCGGCGCGCAGCACCGGCATCGCGAGCACGTCGGCGACCGAGAGCGTCCCCACGCCGTACCTCCCTGGGGTCCGGTGGCGGATCCTTGCCGACATTCCGTCGGCAGATGTTCTCCGATCCTACAGAACGTAGGGCATTGCCGAGCGGTCCGGGCAGCAGGATGGAGCCCTCAGCGACGCAAGGAGAGACGCATGACCACCGACCTGCCCCAGATCGGCCACTGGGCCGCCGGCGCCCCGTTCGCGGGTGCCTCCGACAGCTGGGCCGACGTGACCAACCCGGCCACCGGCCGCGTGACCGGCAAGGTCGCCCTGGCCAGCCGCGCCGACGCCGACGCCGTGATCGGTGCCGCCAAGAGCGCCGCGAAGGCGTGGGCGGACACCTCGCTCGCGCGCCGCACCCAGGTCATCTTCAACTTCCGCGAGCTGCTCAACGCCCGCAAGGGCGAGCTGGCCCACCTGATCACCGCCGAGCACGGCAAGGTCTACTCCGACGCACTCGCCGAGATCGCCCGCGGCCAGGAGGTCGTCGAGGTCGCCTGCGGCATCTCGCACCTGCTCAAGGGCGGCCACACCGACGCCGCCTCCACCGGCGTGGACGTCTACTCCAAGCGCGCCCCGCTCGGCGTCGTCGGCATCATCAGCCCGTTCAACTTCCCGGCGATGGTCCCGATGTGGTTCTTCCCGGTCGCGATCGCGGCCGGCAACACCGTCGTCCTCAAGCCCAGCGAGAAGGACCCGTCCTCCGCGATCTGGCTGGCCGAGCTGTGGAAGGAGGCCGGTCTGCCCGACGGCGTCTTCAACGTGCTCCAGGGCGACAAGGTCGCCGTCGACGCGCTGCTGCAGTCCCCGGACGTGGCCGCGATCAGCTTCGTCGGCTCCACCCCGATCGCGCAGTACGTCTACGAGGAGGCCAGCCGCCACGGCAAGCGCGTGCAGGCCCTCGGCGGCGCCAAGAACCACATGGTCGTCCTCCCCGACGCCGACCTCGACCTGGCCGCCGACGCCGCCGTCAGCGCGGGCTACGGCTCCGCCGGCGAGCGCTGCATGGCCGTCAGCGTGCTGGTCGCCGTCGAGCCGATCGCCGACGACCTCGTCGCCCGGATCGCCGACCGCACCCGCACCCTGCTGATCGGCGACGGCGCCGCCGCCGCGACCACCGACGGCGACGGCCGCGAGGCCGACATGGGCCCGCTGGTGACCCAGGCGCACCGCGACCGCGTCGCGGGCTTCATCGACTCCGGCGAGGCCGCCGGCGCGAAGGTGGTCGTGGACGGCCGCGACGTGCAGCCGCGCGGCGAGGCCGACGGCTTCTGGGTCGGCCCCACCCTCTTCGACCACGTCACCACCGACATGGACATCTACACCGAGGAGATCTTCGGTCCGGTCCTGGCCGTCGTGCGGGTGAAGTCCTACGACGAGGCGCTGGAGCTCATCAACGCCAACCAGTACGGCAACGGCACGGCGATCTTCACCAACGACGGCGGCGCCGCCCGGCGCTTCGAGAACGACGTCGAGGTCGGCATGATCGGCGTCAACGTGCCCGTCCCGGTGCCGGTCGCCTACTACTCCTTCGGCGGCTGGAAGAAGTCCCTCTTCGGCGACACCCACGCCCACGGCACCGAGGGCGTCCACTTCTTCACCCGCGCCAAGGTCGTGACCTCGCGCTGGATCAACCCGTCCGCACGACCCGAGGGTGGCCTGCAGCTGGGCTTCCCGCAGAACGACTGAGGCCGGGCAGATGACCGCGACCCCGACCTTCCGCCAGGACCTGACCGACCCCGACCGCGCCTACGAGCTCGACCGGGCCCACGTCTTCCACTCCTGGTCCGCCCAGGCCCAGCTCGACCCGATGGTCGTGACCAAGGCCGACGGCTCGTACCTGTGGGACCGCCACGGCAACCGGCTGCTGGACTTCACCTCCCAGCTGGTCTTCACCAACCTCGGCCACCAGCACCCGCGCGTCGTGGCCGCCATCCGGGAGCAGGCGGCGACGCTGTGCACCGTCGCCCCGGCGTACGTCAACGGCGCCCGCTCCGAGGCCGCGCGGCTGATCGCGTCGCACACCCCGGGCGACCTGAACCGCGTCTTCTTCACCAACGGCGGCGCGGACGCCAACGAGCACGCGATCCGGATGGCGCGGCTGCACACGGGCAAGCACAAGGTCCTCTCGACCTACCGCTCGTACCACGGCGGCACCCAGCTGGCCATCAACGTGACGGGCGACCCGCGCCGCTGGCCGAACGACAACGGCTCGACCGGCAACGTGCACTTCTTCGGGCCGTTCCTGTACCGCAGCCCGTTCAACGCGACCACCGAGGAGGAGGAGTGCCAGCGCGCGCTGGCCCACCTCGAGCAGGTGATCGCGCTGGAGGGCGCGAGCACCATCGCGGCGATCATCCTGGAGTCGATCCCCGGCACCGCCGGCATCATGGTGCCGCCGCCGGGCTACCTGGCCGGCGTCCGGGAGCTGTGCGACAGGTACGGCATCGTCCTCATCGCCGACGAGGTGATGGCCGGCTTCGGCCGAACGGGGCGGTGGTTCGCGATCGAGCACGCCGACGTCGTACCGGACCTGATCACCTTCGCCAAGGGCGTGAACTCCGGCTACGTGCCGCTGGGCGGCGTGGCGATCAGCGAGGCGATCTACTCGACCTTCGCCGACCGGGCCTACCCCGGCGGGCTCACCTACTCCGGGCACCCGCTGGCGTGCGCGGCGGCGGTGGCCACCATCGAGGCGATGGAGGACGAGGGCGTCGTCGAGCACGCGGCCGCCCTGGGCGAGCAGGTCTTCGGTCCGGGCCTGCGGGCGCTCGCGGAGAAGCACGAGTGGATCGGCGAGGTCCGCGGCGTCGGCGCCTTCTGGGCCGTCGAGCTGGTCAGCGACCGTGCGACCAAGGAGCCGCTGGCGCCGTACGGCGGCAGCAGCCCGGAGATGGCGGCGCTGACCAAGGCGTGCGTGGGCGGCGGGATGCTCCCGTTCGTGAACTTCAACCGCATCCACACGGTGCCGCCGCTGACCACCTCGTTCGCGGAGGCCCGCGAGGGCCTGGCGGTCCTGGACCGGGCCCTCACCGAGGTGGCCGGCGCCTGAGCCCGTCGTCACATGGATTCTGGCCCCCGACACGCCGGTGGAAGGGGCCAGGATCCATGTGACGCGGCGAGAGTCCGACCCGCGGACTACTCCGGTCCGGAGCCGGCCTCGACCTGCTGCGCCAGGTACTGCTGGAGCCCGACCCGCTCGATCGCGTCGAGCTGGCTCTCGAACCAGTCGGCGTGCTTCTCCTCGTCGCGGACCATCTCCTCGAAGACGTTCGCGGTGCCGTGGTCGCCGAGGTCGTGGCACTCCTGGGCGGAGGCGTTGAACTGGGCGACGGCCGCGCGCTCGCTGGCCAGCGCCAGGGTGAGCATCTCCTCGGCGGTCTCGCCGACGGTGATCGCGTTGAGCTTCTGCACGTTGGGGTGGCCGTCGAAGAGCAGGACCCGGTTGATCAGGTCGTCGGCGTCCTTCATCTCGTCGATCGAGAGGTCGTAGAAGACCTTCCCGAGCTTGCCCAGGCCCCAGTTCTCCAGCATGCGGGCGTGCAGGAAGTAGGTGTTGGTGACGGTGAGCTCGAACGTCAGGGCGTCGTTCAGGAGCTCCACGACTCGCGCATCAACTGGCTGCACCTTCGACCTCCAGGATGGTCTGCTCGACCTCCTGATGTTCACACACCAGAGCCTTCACTGTGAAGATGCACGTCCCACAGTCTTGGGCGGCGCCGGTACGGCGGCAGACCGCCGCCGTCGTGCGCGCCCCGTCGCTGATCGCCTCGGTGACGTCACGGTCGCTGACGACGCGACAGTGGCAGACGATCAAGGTGCGCTCCGGCGGTTCGTGGGGGAAGTGAGGTAAGGGTAACCTCGCTATCTCCGGAGCGCCAATTCAAGTGGCGGACGTCACATTCCGCGCCGGATCGGACCTCAGGCGGTGGGCACGCCCGCCGCGGCGAGGTCGACGAAACCGCCGCCGTTGACCACGTCGGTGAAGCCCAGGTCGAGCATCCGGGCGACCGCGCCGCCGGCCCGGTTGCCCGAGGCGCAGTAGACGACGTACGACGCGTCCCGGTCCAGCGAGGCCAGCCCGGCCTCGAAGTCGGGCCCGCTGACGTCCAGGTTCGCCGCGCCGGCCAGGTGGCCCGCGGCGTACTCCTCCGGGGTCCGTACGTCGAGCGCGAACGCCCCCGCGTCGAGGGCGGCGACCGCCTGGGCGGGCGTCACGATCGCGGTCGGGTCGGTGACGGCCGGCGCAGCCACGCTGCTGGTGCCGCTGCTGGTGCCGCTGCCGCCGTCCGCGGTGAGGGCGTCGATGCTCTGCCAGGCGGTGTAGCCGGCGACCGCGACCAGCAGCGCCGCGAACCCGATCGCCAGCTGGCGGGCCGGGAGCCGGGACGCCAGCTGCTTGCCGAGCACGGAGGCGACCATCGCCGCCAGCGCGAACGGGACCACGACCTGCCAGTCCACCGACGGGCCGCCGATCCTGGACAGCAGGGAGGTGCCGGAGTTGATCGCCACGATCATCAGCGAGGTGCCGACGGCGACGGGCAGCGGCAGGCCGAGCACGACGACCAGCGCGGGCACGACCACGAAGCCGCCGCCGACCCCGAAGAAGCCGGTCAGCAGGCCGACGCCGAGCGCCGTGGCGGCGACCGCGACCGGAGAGGCGGAGGTCCGGGTGGTCTCGTCGGTCCGGGCCAGGGTCGAGACCGAGCCGCCGCCGCGCGCCGCGGGCGGCTCGTCGGGGGCGCCGCGCCGCCGCCCGCCGATCCGGTCGGAGACCATCGCAGCCGCGGCCACCACCATGAGCGCCGCGAAGCCGAGCAGCAGGACGTTCTCGTCCACGCTGTGGTTGAGCCGGCTGCCGACCCAGGCGCCCGGCAGTCCGACCAGGCCGAAGACCAGGCCGACCCGCCAGCGCACCTGGCGGCTGGCGACGTAGGAGGCGACGCCGCTGAGCGCGGAGGCGCCGACGATCACGAGGCTGCCGGTGGTGGCCGCCGCGGCGGGCTGGTCGAGCAGGTACACCAGTGCCGGGACGGTCAGGATCGCGCCGCCTCCGCCGAGGCCGCCGAGGACGGCGCCGATGGCGAGGCCGAGCAGGACCGCCTCGATCAGGGTGGCGTCGAGCACCGAGGTCACCCGTCCTGGCCGTGGCCGGGGAGGGTCAGCTCGAGGCCCGCGCCGTGCCAGGCCATCACGCCGCCGGCCAGGTTCACCACGTCGAAGCCGGCCGTGGCCAGCATGGTCGCGGCGCGCCGGGAGCGGCTGCCCGAGCGGCACACCGCGACCACCCGTACGCCGGCGGGGACCCGCGACGGGTCGAGGTCGCCGAGCCGCATGTGAACCGAGCCGGGGATGTGCCCGGCCGCCCACTCGTCGTCCTCGCGCACGTCGAGGAGCAGGGCGCCCTCGCCGGCCAGGGCGAGCGCGCGGGCCGGGTCGACGTCCTCGATCTGGTGGGTGTCGGTGGCGGTGTCGGGGGTGGGCTGGTCGGTCATGCGAGTCTCCTCGTCTGGCGGCCGGCGGTGACGCTGGCCTCCAGGTGGTGGGGGCGGGTGAGGTCGGTGACGAGGCCGAAGCGGTCGCCGCGGACGACGGTCTGGCGCCACTCGACGGGCCGGCCGCCGAGCTCGCCGAGGCGGTCGATGACCAGGGCGGCGGTGCGGTCGGGGATGTCGAGCAGCACGCGCTCGGCGGTGGTCGGCACGGCGGCGCGGATCTCCTCGCGGCCGCCGGTCAGGCGCACGCCGCAGCGGGCGCTGAGCTCGCCGTAGAGCGAGGTCTGCGTGAAGTCGGCCTCGAGCAGGGGGGCGGCGATGCTGGCCGGGAGCCAGGCGCGGTCCATCGCCAGCGGCTCCTCGTCGAGCAGGCGGATCCGCTCGAGGTACACCAGCGGGGTGGACTCCTCCAGGCCGAGCCGCGCGGCGACGGTGCCGTCGGCGCGCGCGTCGAGCGCGCGGACGATGCTGCGCTGGCTGTGGCCGGTCTCCTGCGCCGAGGCGAAGATCGAGTAGAGCGTGCCCTGGGGCTGCGCGATCTCGGCGCTCGCCACCCGCGGCGCGCGGCCCCGGCCCGCGTCGAGCAGGCCGCTCTCCCGGAGGCGGCGCAGCGCCTCGCGCACGGTGTGGCGGCTGACGGCGTACTGCTCCACGAGGGCCATCTCGCCCGGGAAGGAGTCGACGAACTCGCCGGCGCGCAGCCGGCGCTCCACGTCGGACTGGACCTGCGCCCACAGCGGCAGCGCGCTGGTGCGGTCGACGGGCCGGGCGCGGGGGTGCTCGGGGACCACGGTGCTCCTCTCGGGGTTGTGCCGGGCCGTGCTGGGCAGGCTGTCGGTGGGTGGGCTGTCGGTGGGTGGGCGACGGGCCTTGTGGGGGTTGGCCCGACGCCCTACAGTAAATGTACGTACATCCGTACAGCGCCGCAAGAGGGCGGCGCATTCCCGATCGGAGGGACGCATGCTCCAGGTAGAGGTGCTCGAGACCAGTGAGCTCGGCGACCGCAGCTACGTCGCCCACGACGGCGAGGTCGCGATCGTGGTCGACCCCCAGCGCGACATCGACCGCGTGGAGGCGGCGCTCGCCGACCGCGGCCTGCGCTGCGCGGCGGTGGTGGAGACCCACATCCACAACGACTACGTCACGGGCGGCTTCGAGCTCGCCCGGCGCACCGGCGCGGACTACCTCGTCAACGGCGAGGACCCGGTCCAGTTCGACCGGCTGGCGGTCGGCGACGGCGACACCCACGAGGTCGGCGGGCTGCGGGTCACCGCGCTGGCCACCCCGGGGCACACCGTCACCCACCTCTCCTACCTCGTCGAGGACGCCTCCGGCGCCGAGGAGCCGGCGGCGGTCTTCACCGGCGGCTCGCTGCTCTACGGCTCCGTGGGGCGCACCGACCTGGTCGACGCCGACCGCACCGAGGAGCTGACCCGCGCGCAGTTCCACTCCGCTCGGCGGCTCGCCGAGCTGCCCGGCGACGTCCGCGTCTTCCCCACCCACGGCTTCGGCAGCTTCTGCTCCTCGGGCTCGGCGTCCGGCGGCGACTCCTCGACGATCGCGGACGAGCGGCTGCGCAACGACGCCCTCACCGCGCCCGACGAGGACTCCTTCGTGGAGACCCTGATCGCGAACCTCACCGCCTACCCCGCGTACTACAAGCACATGGCGCCCCGGAACCTGCAGGGCCCCGGCCCGGCCGACCTCAGCCCGCCGGCACCGGTCGACCCCGAGCAGCTGCGCAAGAGCATCGAGGCCGGGGAGTGGGTCGTGGACCTGCGCAGCCGGACGGCCTACGCCGGGCAGCACCTGGCCGGCAGCGTCGGGATCGAGATCGGCGACCAGTTCTCGACGTACCTGGGCTGGCTGATGCCGTGGGGGAGCGCGCTCACCCTGATCGCCGACTCCGCGGAGGAGATCGAGACGGCGCAGCGGCAGCTGGTCCGGATCGGCATCGAGCGCCCCGACGGTGCGGCGGTGGGCGAGGTGGCCGACCTCGCCGCCGACCCGGGCCAGCTGGAGAGCTACGAGCGCGCGACGTTCGCCGACCTCGCGGCGCTCTCGACCGAGGAGCGCGCCGGGATCGTGGTGCTGGACGCCCGCCGCGACGACGAGCGGCACGAGGACGCCGTCCGCGACTCGCTGCACCTCCCGCTGCACTCGCTCCTGGTGCGGATGGAGGAGGTGCCGGACGCCCCCGTGTGGATCTACTGCGCCAGCGGCTTCCGCGCCTCGATCGCGGCCAGCCTGCTCGCGCGCGCCGGCCACGACGTGACGCTGATCGACGACGACTTCGCGCAGGTGGCCGAGCTCGGGCTCAACTGAGCGGGGCGGCTGGCCGGCGGGGCGTCGTCACATGCGGATTGGCCCCAAAAACGCGAAAAATGGGGCCAATATCCATGTGACGATGGCCTGGCGCCGGCCCGAGGCACGACAGGCTCAGAAGGGGACGCGCTCCTCGTGCGCGGCGCGCACCAGCCGGAGCAGGGCCGCGATCCGCAGGCGCAGGCCGGTACGGCGCGGCGCCCCGGCGGGGTCGGCCGGCTGCGTCGGCTGCCCGTGCGCGGTCGTGGTCACCGCACCATGAGAACAGACCCCCGGGCGCCCGCCCGACCGGTCCCGCGGAGCGGACGGGCCCGGGGTGCGAGACTGGACCCATGCCGCTCCGCTCGCTGCGCCACGTGACCTCGCCCGTCTTCGACGCCGCCCAGCGGCTGGGGGCGCCGGCCCCGGCGCCGCGCCACCTCACGCTCGGCGGCTCCGAGCTCCCCGTGGCGGGGTCCGCGCGGGTCTACGTGTGCGGCATCACCCCCTACGACGTCACCCACCTCGGCCACGCGGCGACGTTCGTCTGGGCCGACGTGCTGGCGACCGCGCTCGACCTCACCGGCGCCGAGGTGCGCACCTGTCGTAACGTCACCGACGTCGACGACGTGCTGCTCGACGCGGCCCGGCTGCGCGGCGACCACTTCGACGAGCTCGCCCTGATGCAGGAGGCGATCTTCGACCAGTCGATGCGGGCACTCCGGGTGGCCACGCCGACCGAGCAGCCCCACGCCCGCCACCACATCGACGCCGTGGTCCAGCTCGCCCAGGCGCTGCTCGACGCCGGCGCGGCCTACGAGAGCGAGGGCACCGTCTGGTTCCGCGGCGCCGGCGTCGCCGAGGCCACCGGCCTGGACCGGGAGCGGCTGCTCGCGCTGTCGGCCGCGTACGGCGACCAGCCCGACGACCCCGCCAAGGCCGACCCCTTCGACGTCGCGGTCTGGCGCCCCTCCACCGACCAGCAGCCCGCGTGGCCGAGCCCGTGGGGCTGGGGCCGCCCCGGCTGGCACGCCGAGTGCGCCGCGATGGCGATGGCGGTCCACGGGCCGAGCGTCGACGTGCTGGTCGGCGGCGAGGACCTGGCCTTCCCGCACCACGCCTACCAGTCGGCGATGGTCGAGGCCGCCGCGCGGGTCACCCCGTTCGCGCGGGCCGTGCTGCACGTCGGCGAGGTCCGCATCAACGGCGAGAAGATGGCCAAGTCCACCGGCAACCTGGTGCTCGTCGACGACCTCCTCCGCGACGTCGCGCCCGCGACCCTGCGGCTGCACCTCCTCCACCGCCGGTACGCCGACGCGTGGGACTTCGACGCCGACGCGCTCGCCGCGACGCAGGACCTGCTCGACTCGCTGTACGCGGCGGCCAGCAAGCCCGGCGCCGGCGACCCGGTCGCGGTCGACGACGCGCTGCGTGCCGACCTCGACGTACCGGCCGCCGTCGCGGTGGCGCTGGAGCAGGGCGGGGAGTCCGCCCGCCGCCTGATCAGCGTGCTCCGCCTGGCCTGACCCCGGCCACCGGCGCCTCAGGTCGCCGCGACGGCGTCCAGCACGGCGAGCTTCGTCGACCGCCTCGCCGGCACGAGCGCGGCGAGCACCCCGAGCAGGACGCCGGCGACGAGGATCAGCACCAGTTCGAGCACGGGGATGCTCGGCGTCACCGAGGCGGTGCTGAGCCGGTTGATCGAGAGCACCAGCAGCACGGAGACGACCAGCCCCGCGATCAGCCCGCTGAGCGTGCCGAGCAGCGAGATCAGCACCGACTCCAGGGTCACCATCCGCCGGACCTTGGCGTCGGTCATCCCGATGATGCGCAGCAGGCCGAGCTCGCGGCGACGCTCCAGGATGGAGAGCGACATCGTGTTGATGATGCCGATCAGGGCGATGATCACGCTCATCAGCAGCAGGCCGGTGACCGCCTTGATGATGAAGTCGAAGATGGTGCCGACGAGCTGACCGATGGCGTTCCCGGGCTGGACGGTGATGTCGGGCCGCAGGTCGGCGATGTCCTCGATGTCGCGCTTGGTCTCGGACTGGGCGCCGGAGGCCACGTCGATGAAGGCGACCGTCGGCGCGACGTCGCCGACCAGGTCCTCGAAGGTCGCCTGGTCGACGATGCTGCCAGCCTGGGCGGCGTCGAGGCTGGGCTCCAGGAGCGCCACGACCGTGAGGTCGGAGCGCTGCCCGTCGGTGTCCTCGACGCTCACCGTGTCGCCCACCCAGGGCGCGTCGGCCTGGCCGAGGTCGAGCAGCGCGATGGTGCCCGGGCCGAGGTCGTCGAGGCTGCCGACCTCGACCTTGATGTCGGAGACGTCGGCGATGGCGTCGACGTCGCCGGAGCTGATCGGCATCACCTCGCCCCCGACCAGGACGGGCTCGCGGCGGAAGGGCACGACCTGCTCGACGTCGGGGACCTCCTCGAACTGCGCGATCAGGTCGTCGTCGACGCTGCCACCGGTGCTGGTCACGATGTAGTCGGCGGACTGGAGCTTGTTGATCTCCCCGACCGCGAAGTCCTTCATGCTGGTGCCGGCGACGCCGACGAGCGTCACCAGGAAGACGCCGATCAGCAGCGCGTTCGACGTGGTCGCGGTGCGCTTGGGGTTGCGGATCGAGTTGTCGACGGCGAGCCGGCCCTCGAGCCCGAACCGGGAGAGCAGGGGCCGGGCCAGCCGGGCGCCGCCCTTGGCGAGGTGGGGTGCGCCGACGAAGAGGCCGGCCATGAAGGCGAGGATGCCGCCGCCGATGGTCCACAGCCCGCCGCCGAACGCCATGCCGGCCAGGCCGAGCAGGACCAGGGCCAGGGCGATCAGGCCGCGGGTGCGGCTGAGCACGTTGCTCTCCACGGCCGCGTCGCGCATCGCCTCGATCGGCTCGGTCCTCGCCGCCCGTCGCGCCGGGATCATCACCGACAGCACCGTGATGATCGTGCCCAGCAGCAGCCCGCCGAGGACGTTGGCGACCCCGATCGTGGTGGCGCTGCCGGGCAGGCTGCCGCCGGTGATGCGCAGCGCGAGGTCGAGGAGCAGGGTCAGCGCGAAGCCGGCGACGACGCCGAGCACGGAGCCGACCACACCGATCACCAGGCCCTCGGTGCGCAGCGAGCGCTTGAGCTGGCGCGGGGTGGCGCCGATCGCGGCCAGCACCGCGAGCTCGCGCAGGCGCTGGGCGACGATCACGCTGAAGGTGTTGTAGATGACGAACCCGCCGACGAGCAGGGCGAGGATCGCGAACGCCTGCAGGCCCTGCTTGAGCACCTTGCCGAACGAGCCCGCGCTCTGGCGCTGGTCGGCACGGAAGTCGTCGCCGCTCTGGGCCTGGAACCCGGCGGGGACCACGTCCTGCGCCTCGTCGACCAGGTCGGCCTCCGCGTCCGAGCCGCGCAGGTAGTAGGTCTCGTAGCTGGTGTGGCCGTCGTTGAGCCAGTCGAACGCGTCGTCGGGGCTGATCGAGACCGTGCCGCTGCTGTCGATGGCGTCGGAGTTGCCGAAGGAGGTGATGCCGACGATGGTCACCGGCTCCGGTCCGGCGAGGGTGAGCAGCGTGACCTCGTCGCCGACGGCGAATCCCTCGTCCTCGGCGAGGCCCTGGTCGACCGCGATCTCGCCGGTGCCGGTCGGCGCCTCGCCGTCCTCGACGGTGAGCGGGTTGAGCTCCTCGTCGGTGACCCAGAGGCGGCCGGTGGTGTTGCTGGCGAAGGCCGCGCCGTCGTCGCCGAGGAAGCCGACGGTGCCGGTGACGATCCCGGCGCCGCCGTCGATCCCGGGCAGGTCGAGCAGCGCGTCCACGGCGCGCTGCGGCACCCGCAGCTGGCCGTCGGTGGCCGTGGCGTTGTCGACCTCCAGCGAGTCGTCGGGGATCACGGCGACCGAGACCGCGCCGTACTGCGTGTCGACGTCGCCCTCGAAGGAGTCGATGACGCGGTCGGAGATGAAGCCGACCGCGGTGTAGAAGCCGACGCCGGTGATGATCGCGACCAGGGTGGCGAGGTAGCGCCCGAGGTTGTGCCGGACGCTGCTGAGGACGAGCGTGAGCATGCCCGGACCTCAGCCCTCGAAGCGCTTCATCCGGTCCAGCACCCGGTCGGCGGTGGGGGCCTCCATGGAGTCGACGATCTGGCCGTCCTCCAGGAACAGCACCTCGTTCGCGTACGACGCGGCGTGCGGGTCGTGGGTGACCATCACGATCGTCTGCCCGGTGTCGTCGACCGCGCGCCGCATGAAGGTGAGGATCTCGATGCCGGTGCGGGAGTCCAGGGCGCCGGTCGGCTCGTCGGCGAAGATGATGTCGGGCCGCGGCACGAGGGCGCGGGCGACGGCGACGCGCTGCTGCTGGCCGCCGGAGAGCTGGCTGGGCAGGTTGCCGAGCCGGTCGCCCAGGTTGACCGTGGACACCACCGTGTCGAACCACTCCTGGTCCGCCTTGGTGCCGGCCAGGGTCAGCGGCAGCAGGATGTTCTCCCGCGCGGTCAGCGACGGGATCAGGTTGTACTGCTGGAAGATGAACCCGAGCCGGTCGCGCCGCAGCAGCGTGAGGTCGTTCTTGCTGAGCTCGGAGATGTCGGTCTCGCCGATGAAGGCGGAGCCGGAGGTGAGCCGGTCGAGCCCGGCGACGCACTGCATCAGCGTGCTCTTCCCCGAGCCGGACGGGCCCATGATCGCGGTGAACTCCGCCTGCGGGAAGTCGACCGTCACGCCGGCGAGGGCGTGCACCGCGGCCTCCCCGGTGCCGTAGGTCTTGCGGGCCTCGACGGCCCGGGCCGCCACTCGGGTCGCTTCTGCCGTGGTCACGATGGGCCTCCTGGGGGCCGCGGCCTGGGGCCGGTCGACGGTCGTGCGGGTCCGGGCATCACCCTGCCGTGAATCGGCGCACTCGGGAAGGCATTCGGCCAGGCTGGCCTCAGAGCCAGGCGCCGAGGTCGGGCACCCCGACCAGCGCGTGCGGGCGCCCCGACAGGTAGGCGGCCACCTCGGGCAGCGGCCCCTCGGGCAGCTCCGCCAGGTCGCGCTGGTCCCGGATCTCCTCGACCAGCGCCGCGAGGAAGGGCTCCGGCAGGTCGGCGAACCCGACGTCGGCGCCCAGGTCGACGGCGTGGATCCAGACCTCCCGCGAGCGCAGCCACGGGATCAGGTCGGCGGTGATCGTCCGGTTGCCGCGGGTGACCACCTCGGCGCGCCACTGCTTGTCGGTCAGCTCGGCCCAGGCGTCGGCGAGGGCCGCGGCGGAGGCGGCGGCCCACTCGGCGAGCTCGGCGGCCGGCCGCTGCGCCCCGGCCTCGATGTCGGCGGCGCGCTGCTCCCGGGAGACGTACATCGGGGTCGGCTCCCCGGTGCGGGCCCAGTGCGTGAGGCGGCCCAGCGCCTCCGCGTTGAGGGCGACGTGGGCGACCACGTGCTTGCGGCTCCAACCCGGCAGCACGCTCGGCGCCGACATCTCCTCCTCGCCCAGGGCCGCGACCGCGGTGGTGACCACCCCGGTGCCCTCGGCCGCCCAGGCGATCCGTGTCTCCAGCGTGTGGCTCATGGGTTCAGCGAACGCCGTCGGCGCCCCCGCGCGCAACCATCCGGTCCATCGCCAGCCCGGTGACGGTGGCCTGGACCGCCGCCATCACCACGCCGGCGACGACGCCGACGAGGACCGCCACGGGCAGCGACTGGCCTGGCCGCCACAGGGGCGTCGCGATGAGGAGGAACGCGCCGAGCGCGACCAGCCACGCCACCGCCGTCGCGACCACCCAGCGCCACGCGCGGCGGAGGTGGAGGCGCAGCTCGAGCCACTGGGCGCCGCCGATGGACGCGAGCAGCAGGACGCCCCCGATCCCCGCCGCGGCCCAGGCCGCGCCGGACGGCTCCTCGAACAGCGGCGACGCCCAGGTCGAGGGCGCCATCCCGAGCGCGTACGCGACCACGGCGGCGAGCGCCGTCAGCCGGGTCCAGCGGCCGGGGTCGAGCCCGGGCAGCAGGCGCCGCAGCACCGTGGCCTGGCCGGCGCCGAGCAGCGTCCCCTCGACCGCCCCGGCGGCCAGCAGGGCGGCGAGCACCACCGGCCACGCGGCGTCGGCGAGGGCGGCGCCGACGACGGCCGGCACCGCGAAGCCGAGCGCCTCGGTGAGGGTGACCAGGGCGATCCACAGCCGGAGGAAGGTACGCCGGTCCAGCGCCGCCCGCGGCCCGAGGTCGGCGCTGATCCGGATCGCGACCAGGTCGCCCGGCCGGTGCTCGACGACGTGCGCGGTGCCGGCCCGCCACCCACCGTCCGCCCAGACCTCCACCGCGGCGGGCGCCCGGAAGTGGCGCCACCAGCGCTTCTGGCTGGCCTGCCCCGACACGAGGTCGGCGCCGCCCGCGTCACGCTCCCACTGCACGGGCAGCACGACGGTGCGGCCGGCGGCGGAGACGTAGCGCAGCGCCGTCAGGTGACCGTCGACGAGGCGGCCCCACGGTGACCGGATGAGGCGGAGCGCGACCCGGTTCACCCGCGGCGTCCGGTCGTGCTCCATCCCCGCCTCCCCTCCGCCGCGACCGTCCGGGCGCGGCCCGCGTCAGCCGTGCAGCGTCGAGAAAAGGTCGTACACCATGTAGGCCGGCCAGAACAGGCCTTGGAAGATCGCGTAGGCGTGCTCCCAGAACCCGTCGGCGGCCATCCAGAAGTAGACCCAGGCACCGAAGATGCCGAGGCCGTAGAGGGCACCGCCGGTGGCGTTGTTGGCACCGGCACCCCTGTAGTCAGAACCCATCGCCCGCTCCTTCCGTCGTGGTCGGCTCCGCTCCCGCACTCGCTCCCGCCCCCAGCGTCGCGGCTCCGGGCGCCCACCGTCAGGGACCGAGGTCGCCCCGGTGGGGACCTTCGCCCGATCCGCTCGCGGACCTTCGGGGATTGACTGGAAGGCGGAAGGAGCGAATCCGGAGGAATCGTGCCCAAGGAGGCGTGATGATCACCTCAACGCAACGGGCCGGGGGACCCGTACATCTCGAGGGCCACCTCGACGAGGGCCAGAGCCGATGGCTGTGGCTGGTCAAGTGGCTGCTCGTCATCCCCCACTACGTCGTGTTGTTCTTCCTGTGGATCGCGTTCGCGGTGACGACCGCCGTCGCGTTCTTCGCGGTCCTGTTCACCGGGCGCTACCCGCGCTCGATCTTCGACTACAACGTCGGCGTGCTCCGCTGGAGCTGGCGCGTCGCGTTCTACGCCTACAGCGCGCTGGGCACCGACCGGTACCCGCCGTTCACGCTGGACGACGTGCCCGACTACCCGGCGCGGCTCAACGTCGACCCGCCCGGGGAGCTCTCCCGCGGGCTGGTGCTGGTGAAGTGGTGGCTGCTGGCGATCCCGCACTACCTGATCGTCGGGTTCTTCCTCGGCGGCGGCTGGTACGCCGCCAGCAGCGCCGACGAGTGGGGCTACGCGGGCCCCGGGCTGATCGGCCTGCTGGTCCTCTTCGCCGCCGTCGCGCTGCTCTTCACCGGTCGCTACCCGAGGCCGATCTTCGACCTGGTGCTCGGGCTGAACCGCTGGGTGCTGCGGGTGGCGGCCTACGTCGCGCTGATGACGGACGAGTACCCGCCGTTCCGGCTGGACACCGGCGGTGACGACCCCGACCTGGCGCTGACGTCCGAGGCGTCCGACGAGACGGGGAGCCCACCGGGCGGCATGGCGGCCGGCGGCGGCGCCGTCGCGACCGCGCCCGCTCCGCCGGCACCGCCGCAGGAGCGGAGGCCGGGGGCCTGGGGTGCCGGGCGCGTGGTCGCGCTGGTGCTCGGCTCGATGCTGCTGCTGGTCGGCACCGGCCTCGGCATGGCCGGGCTCGGGCTGGGCGTCGCCCAGGTCGGGCTGCGCGACTCCGACGGCTTCCTGGCCTCGGGTGACGAGCACCTGTCGACGCAGAGCTACGCCCTGGTCTCGGAGAGCATGGAGATGACCTACGACGGCCCGGACGCGCTGCTCGAGAACGTGCTCGGGGACATGCGGATCACGGCCGATCCGGACGGGGCGTCGCCGCTCTTCGTCGGCGTCGGGCCGACCGACGAGGTCAACGCCTACCTGACCGGCGTCGCCCACGACACCGTCACCGACTTCACGGGATCCGTGGGTGACCCGACCTACCGGCACGCCGACGGCTCGGCCCCGGTGGCGGACCCCGGCCAGCAGGACTTCTGGGCGGCCACCAGCACCGGCACCGGCGAGCGGGAGCTGACCTGGACCCCGGAGAACGGCGACTGGACGATCGTGCTGATGCGCGCCGACGGGCAGCAGGGTGTGGCCGCCGACGTCAGCGTCGGCGCCGAGGTGCCCGTGCTCGGCTGGGTCGCGGGCGGCATGCTCGGCACCGCGGTGCTGCTGGTCGGCGCCGGGATCGTGCTGGTGGTGGTCGCGCTCTACCCGCGGAGAGCATGATGGGCGGGTGGACAGCCCGCTGAGCGAGGAGAGTCGCAGGCCGACCGTCGCGGTGCTCGGCACCGGCATCATGGGCGCCGCGATGGCCCGCAACCTGGTCCGCTCGGGGCTGCCCGTCCGGGTCTGGAACCGCAGCCCGGCCAAGGCCGAGCCGCTGGCCGCCGACGGCGCCGTCGTCGCCGCCTCCCCGACGGAGGCGGTCGACGGCGCCGACGTCGTCCTGACGATGCTGTACGACGGAGCCTCGGTGCTGGCCGCGATGCGGCGTGCGGCACCGGGGCTGCGGCCGGGGCAGCTGTGGATGCAGTCCACCACCGTCGGCGTGGCCGAGATCGGCCCGCTGGCGGCTTTCGCCGCCGAGCACGGGCTGGCGCTCTACGACGCCCCGGTGTCGGGCACGCGGGAGCCGGCGGAGGCCGGCCAGCTGCTGGTGATCGCGGCGGGCCCGACGGCCCAGCGGCCGCGCCTGGCGCCGGTGCTCGACGCCGTCGCCGCGCGCGTCGTGTGGACCGGCGACGACGGCGGCGCGGGCACGTCCACGCGCCTGAAGCTGGTGGTCAACAGCTGGGTGCTGGCGGCGAACAACGCCGCCGGGGAGCTGGTCGCGCTGGCCCGGGCGCTGGGGGTCGACCCGCAGCAGTTCTTCGACCTCGTCGCCGGCGGCGGGCTGGACCTCCCCTACCTTCGGATGAAGGCGGCGCTCCTGGTCGACGGGCGCACCATGCCCGCCAGCTTCGCGGTGGCGACCGCGGCCAAGGACGCGCGGCTGATCGTCGCGGCGGCTGCGGCCCAGGGCGTCCGCCTCGACGGCGTCGAGGCGGCGGGCGCCCGGCTGGAGCGGGCCGTCGCCGCCGGCCTCGGCGAGGAGGACATGGCCGCCGCGTACACGGCCTCCTTCGAGGAGCTGCGGTCCGGCGACGGCGACCTACCCAAGTCGGGGTAGCGCTCGCCCGAGACGTCGGTCCGGGGTGCGCGGCGACGGATGCTGGTGCGTGGTGCGTCGGCGACCGACAGGAGTGGCGATGGACTTCGAGACGACCAGCATCCCGGGCGTGGTCCTGTTCACCCCGACCCCGCATCCCGACGACCGCGGCTTCTTCAGCCGCACCTTCGACGTCGACGTCGCGAAGGAGGCAGGGATCGACCCGGCGTCCTTCGTCCAGGACAGCCTGTCCCGATCGCACCGCGGGGTGATCCGCGCCCTGCACGTGCGGACCGGGGAGGGGGAGGGGAAGCTGGTCCGCTGCTCGGCGGGCCGGATCTTCGACGTGGTGGTCGATCTGCGACCTGGCTCGCCGGCGTACCTGAGCTGGTTGAGCTTCGAGCTCGATGGGGAGGGGCAGAGGTCGATCTTCATCCCGCCGGGCTGCGCCCACGGGTTCCAGGCGCTCACCGAGCCGGCGGACATCTCCTACCGGATCGATCGCCCGCACGACCCGACGTACAACATGACCATCGCCCACGACGACCCGCAGTTGGCCATTCCGTGGCCACTGGACGTCACGCTGATGTCCGCGGCGGACCGTGAGGCGCCGCCGCTGAGTGCGTTGACCGACCGGCTGACCGACGTCGTGCGCCTCCGCCCGTAGCGGTCGCGAGGGGCCAGCACCATGGCGGGATTCGAGATCGCACCTTGCGAATGGGCTTGGTCCCAGCGAGTCTGCTGCAGAGTCCTGACGAGGAGAACGTGATGGCCCGAGGAACCACGACGGTTGGCATGCTGCTGACGCTCGCGCTCCTGATTCCGGCGCTCGGGTGGCCATCGGCCTCCGCGCGGCGACCCCCGGATGATGCCTACGCGCAGGTCGGCGTGCCCGAGGGTGACCGCGGTGGTGCGGCCAAGGCGGCGTCCGTCTCGCTGCGACCGGTCGACGGTGCCGGGCAGGGCCCGTTCACGGGACGGCCGCCGATCGCGAAAGGCGCCTTCTACCCGATCGCGGTGTGGTTCGAGAGCGTGATCACCCCGAGCGACGTCCGCAAGGACGAGGCCGCGGGGCTCAACACCTACCTCGAGCTAACCGCCGACTCCCGGACCGACCTGGCCACCGAGGCGGGAATGCGCGTCGTGGCCTCCAACGTGCGCATGTCTCCCGGTGCTCCGTTCCTCCTGCCGGACGAGGTCGACATGTGGGCCGGTCCCGGCGACGACCCGTGGACCGGCAGCTGGCCGGAGGACGGGCAGGTGTGCATCCCGGCGGACGGTGCCTGCGGCTACACCATCGTCGACCAGGAGCTGAGTCGTGTCCCCGACTCGACGTGGGTGTACGGGCAGTTCGGCAAGGGCGTGATGATGTGGCAGACCAGGGCGCAGGCCCGGCGGTTCGTGAACACCGGCACGCACGCGGCTTCCTCGGACCTCTACTGGTTCACGGATCCGAACATCTGCGGTTCCTCCGAGGCCGGCTGGTTCCTCGGGATCGACGGTGAGGTTCCCGAACAGCGGTGCCGGGTGGGCTTCAACTACGGCAAGACCGTGCAGCGCATGAGGTCCCTGGTGCGGCCGCGCGGGAGGATCCCGATCTGGGTGTTCGTGGAGGTCGGCACCCCGTTCGACGGCTCGGGCGCGGTCAGCATCACCCCGGGGCAGATCCGGGACGCAGTGTGGAGCGGGATCATCCACGGCGCGAGGGGCGTCGCGTACTTCAACCACAACTTCGGCGGTGACTGCCTCAGCCAGCACGTGCTCCGTGAGACCTGCGGGAACCATGTGCGCCCCGCCGTGACGAAGCTGAACAACCGGATCAGCCGCCGTGCCCGGCTGCTGAACGCTCCCTTCGTCGATGGGCTCGTCAAGGTCACCGGCAAGCTGGACGTCTCCGTCAAGCTGCATCGGGGGCGATTCGTCCTGCTCGTGGGACGGAAGGCGAACGGGTCCGTGTCGGGCACGATCACCTTCCGGTGCGGGAAGCCTGTCCGGGCCGTCGACGGTCGCGCCGGCAGCATCCGTGTCGTCGATCGGCGCACCCTTCCGCTGGACCTGACCTCCCGGCAGTCGATCAGGATCCTGAAGCTGGACGGGGGCCACACCTGCGGGTTGACCGACTAGCGCCCGGCGCCCGGCGCCCGGCGCCCAGCGCCCAGCGCGAAGCGCCCGGCCGCCCGGCCTCGTCGAGTGGGCCGTTCGGCTACGGTTCGAGGTCCCTCTCCCGGCTGCTGTCGTCACGCTCCCAGGAGCCGCCGTTACGTCGTGCCGAGGAGATCCTCGAGGCGGTCACCATCCCGGCGTAGACCGCCGAGTCCGCGACGGGCTGGAGCGCGGAGACGACGAGCTGACGGGCGGTGCGCGCCGTCGTGGCCTCGGCGGCGGTGCCGCCGGTGGCCGATGCGTCCGACACGTGCTCGGCGTTGCCGGCGTAAGTGCGTCGCAGGACGGCCAGCAGGCTGGCGACGTCGCGAGGGGTGCGGACGAGCACCGGAGGGCACGGCACGATCTCCACCTCGTGCGGCGCGAACTGCGCGTCCACGAAGAGGTCGTCGGCAACGAGTGCGGGGAAGGCGCCGAACCGGTCGTGCCCGGACCTGCTCAGTGCGTACACACCAGCCCCCCACAGGTGCTGCTCACACTCGGGGAGTCGCTCGCGGGCGCGGTAGAACGAGCGCACGAGACGGCTGGCGCCGCGGACGTCGAAGCGGTACGGCGGCCGGGCGGCCAGGGCCGGCCCGGTCGACAGGGCCGTCAGCACCGCCTCCACGGCAGCCGCCGTGATCTCGATGTCGGCGTCGAGGTAGATCCGCGGCCACGTCGTCGCGTGGGCGTCGGCCGCGTTGAGGGCTGCTGTCTTCGACGGCGTCGGGAGGTCGAGGACGGTGGTGCCCGGCACAGAGCGCGCCCGCTGCACGGTCGCGTCCGTGCACCCGTTGGCCGCGACGACCAGCTCGATGCGTCCGGACGTGGCGAGCGCGGAGAGTGGTGCGAGGGTGCGCGCGATCACCGCCTCCTCGTTGTGGGCGGGTACGATGACGGCTCCGAGCTTTCCCTCAGCGCTCGGCATCGGACACCTCGGCCTGCGGAAGCTCCCGCCTGGCCCGGGCGGAGAGCAGCGCACGGAGCACGACGCGCTGCTCCGGGCGGTTGAGCCGCAGGAACGCCCCGATCGCGGCCGCGGCGCGGGTCGCCTGCGCATTGGCCCATCCGTGCCACTTCTCGGCGTACCGGACTCGGTTGACGGCGGACAGCGCCACCAGTTGCGACGAGGAACCGGACGCGCCCTGCTCGTGCCGGACGACAGCGCCGGGCTCGTACCAGATCGCGTGTCCGGTAGTCCGGAGCCGGCGCATGAAGTCGACTTCCTCGCTGTACAGGAAGAAGCGCTCGTCCCACAGCCCTGCCCGGGCCGCCGCGCCGCTGCGCACCATCAGGCAGGCACCGGTCGCCCAGTCGACCGAGTGCGGATGGCGATAGGACGCGTCGTCGTAGTCCACCTCGGTGAGCCAGGCGGGCCGTCCGGGCAGGTGACCGCCCAGGACCGCATCGCCCAAGGTGCGCAGGACGGACGGTTCGCGCCTGAGCGCCGGGCAATCGTCGGTGTCGCCGCCGTCGTAGTGCGGGACCACGGCGCCGACGCCGGGTTGCCACAACCGACGCCACATCGCGCCGAGCGCGCCCGGCGCGAGGCGGATGTCGGGGTTGAGGACGAGGAAGGCTCGGCAGTCACCCGCGGCCTTCGTGCCGAGGTTGATCCCGGCGGCGTAGCCCACGTTGCCGCCGGCACGCACCACGCGCACGTCCCCCTGTCGTTCGAGCAGCTCGAGCGTGCCGTCGGTCGAACCGTTGTCGACAGCGACGACCCGCATCCGGAGGCCCTCGGATCGGCGCCTCAGGTCCTCGAGGAGCTCGCCGACGACTCGCGCGCTGTTGTAGGTGACGACCACCGCCGCGAGGTCTGCCCGGGACTCCCGCGCGCCGGGCTGCTCCCCGTCACCGGTCAGGCGGCTCGGGTCGGTCACGTCCGCGCTCTCGCGGTGCAGGCGATGGAGCGCGGGAGGCCCTTGGACGAGGTAGCGGCGCGAGAGCCGCTGCGGTTCACGGGCCAGGCGGTAGGACCACTCGAGTCCGTGGTCGGACATCCAGGCCGGCGCCCGCGGGATGCGGCCGGCCAGGAAGTCGACGACGGCGCCGAACGCCAGCTGGACCGGGGCGCCGACGCGCGCGCCGTGGGCGGCGATCCACAGTTCCTGTCGGGGTTTGCCCAGGCAGAGGACCAAGATGTCGACGCCCGCTTCTCGGATGGTGTCCGCGAGATCGGCGGATGCTGCCGGATCGTCGATGATGCTCCGTTCGGGCGCCCAGGACCCCGCGACGACCAGCCGGGGATAGCGGGCGCTGAGAGCCCTGCTCAGCAGGCCGTGCGTCTCCTGGGAACCGCCCAGGAAGCCGACGCGCAGGCCGGTCCGGGCGGCGGCCCCGAGGATCGGGTGGATGAGGTCGCTTCCAGCCAGTCTCGACCAACGCCTACCCGTGAGTGCGTTCGCCCGTTGGACGAGGGGGGCGCCGTCGAGGAGGGTGAGCCAACGGACGGCCCCGCTCGCCTCGGCGTGCTCCAGGACCCCATGCCATCGGCCCCCGGTGCCGAAGTGGTGGATGTGGTCGAGGTTGGCCGACAGCACTCCCAGCGCCGCGGATCTGGGGTGGAGGGCGGTGTCGAGGATCGTGTCGAGGGCCTCCGCCTCGGAGGTGAGCGCCACTTGGCATCCACCGAGCGACACGGTTCGGGTCCACTCGTCGGTCTGGTCATCGGGCTGGCCCGGGATCGGCTCCCGGACCTCGTGGGGGTTGGATGCGGCAATCATTGACACACTCCCGGCGCGAGGATTATCTCGCCGATGCTTCCGAAACGGGCATCGACGTCTCGATCGCACGCGCGATCCGGCCACGGGCCCGCATGACGGCGCTCGTCTTCCGGCGTCCGTACAGACGTGCCACTTCGGCGCGTGCGCGTGTGCGTTGGTGGGGCTCGAGGTCCGAGCGATCGATCCAGACAGCCAGCTCGCGGCACTGGATGATGTGTCGGCAGTAGCCCTGCCAGCGGGGAACACCCAGGACGGCCGCCACGGAACCGGTGCGGCGTGTGTCGCGGCGGCGCCGGGCCAAGGGCGAGGCGACATGCGCCCAGGAGCCGGCGAGCGCGAGGCGGGCGGCGAAGATCTCGTCCTCGAGGAGGATGTTCCTGCGGTCGACCACGGCGGCCTCCCGGCGCATCAGGCCGTACAGGGGATCGACCACCGCGAATCCGCTGGTCAGTAGCCTGAGCATCGCGGCGAACCGTTCGACGGGATCCGGCGACCTCAGCGGTGACGGGTCGTAGCTGGCGTCGAGGATCTCGCGGCCGTCCTGGTCCACGTACGTGACCTGCGTGGTGACGAGAACGCGGCGAGGATCCTCGGCGAAGGCCGTCAGGCTCAGTTCCACGTACCGCGGGTCGAGCACGTCGTCGTCGCCGATCCAGCGCACGAACGAACCTGACGTGGCCTCCGCCGCGCTGCGGAAGTTGTTGAGCAGACCGATGTTGTCGCGGTGGCGTCGGTACACGATCCGGCTGTCCTGGCCGGCGAGATCGCGACAGATCTCCTCGGTGTCGTCGGTCGACGCGTTGTCGCTGATGACGAGCTCGATGTCGGTGTGGGTCTGCGCGAGCACGGAGCGGATGGTGTCCGCGATGGCGACCCCGCCGTTGTAGACGGGAAGCGCGACCGAGACCCGCCGGCTCATGCCTTCACCTGCCGCCGGTTCGCCAGCCGGACCGCGACCCAGTCGCGCGCGACCGCACGCGCGCCCGCGGGTACGGCAAGGCCCAGGTACACAAGCACGCCCAGCGAGCCGGCGACGAGCAGGTCGGCCGCCGGTAGGTCGAGGCGGGAGGCGACCAGCGCCATCGTCAGCCCCGCGGCGATCCCGGACAGGACCGGCCGGACGGAGCGCCGCAGGACCGGGCGCATGTCGACCCCCGCGCGGTGCAGCATCGCGAAGGCCAGGGGGATCGCCACGAGGAGCGCGACGACGGCGTTGCTCATGGCCGCTCCCCGCATGCCCCAGAGGTTGGCGCCGACCCACAGCGCCGGCACCAGGACGACCAGCCACACCAGGTTCAGCACGGTGGTGGCCGGGGTGTTGCCGAGTCCGGTCTGGATGTCGAACACCAGCGCGGTGAGCATCCGGGCCACCATCACGAACGCGAGGAAGCGAAGGGCCTCGGCTGATGGCAGCCACCTCTCGCCGTACAGGACATGGATCATCGAGGGCGCCAGGGCCACCATCCCCGCGGCGATCGGCATGACGAAGCCGATCAGCAGCGGGATGGTTCGTTGGGCCCCGCCGGCCACCGTGTCCATCTCGTGCTCGGCCAGCCGTGAGAAGGCTGGGATGGAGACGTAGCGGACGGCCGTGCTCACCAGCCCGGGAACCCAGCTCGCGATGTTGAACGCCAGCAGGTAGAAGCCCAACGTGTACGTCCCGAGCACGTTGCCGACGATCATGGAGTCGGAGTAGAGGAGCACGGACTCGATGCCCAGGCCGAGTGCGAGGGGCGCGCCGAACACGATCAACCGGCGGGCGACCTGTCGGTCCAGCCCCAACCGGAACGGCACCCGCGCGATGCGCAGCACCAGCGCCGCCACCACCAGGCTCTGAGCCAGGCTTCCCAGGACGAAACTGTACGCCCCTGCCCCGTTCGCGGCCAGGGTCAGCGTGATGCACGCGCTGAACGAGAACCCGACGGCGATGGCCTTCGTCAGCTTGTCCTGCTGGAACCGTCGCTGGATCAGGCCGACCGAGACGGCAGTCACGCCGTCCACCACGATGATCAGCGCCAGCAGGCGCATCAGGGGAATGGCTTCGGGGCTCCCCGCGATACCAGCGACGACCGGCGCGCCGAACCAGAAGAGTGCGTACCAGCTCAGGCTGAAGACGATCGCCATCGTCCGTGCCGTGGGCAGCATCCTCGCCGGCTCGCCGCGCCACTGGACCACGCCGGCGATGATCCCCATGTCGTTGACGTGGATCAGGAAGGCGTTGGCGGCGAGCGCGACGGCGTAGAGCCCGAAGTCGTGGGGGGCGAGGAGCCGGACCATGGCCAGGCTCAGTGCGAACGACCCCATCTTGAGCAGCACCGCACCGAGGAGGGCCCAGCGGAGCCCGCGCCCTGCGCTCCGGCCGACGGACCCGGCGCTGTCGGCCGTCGTGGAGCCCTCGGCGTCCGAGGTCGTCTCGGCCTGGAAGGTCACGACCGGGAGTCCCCGGGCACCCGCTCCAACCAGATCTCACGCCACCAGCAGACGAACTCGCGAGGGCAGTTGGCGTTGAAAGCACCCTCGCACACGATGTCCTCGAGGATGATGCACGGGTTCTTCATCGTGAGCATCTCGCCCGTCCGCTCGTCGATGCACTGGTTGGCCCGTGCCTTCACCCGCGCGATCCGGCCGCAGAACCGCGACATCTCGACGTCGAACCCCATGCCTCGGTTGAGAAGGTTCTGGTCCAGTGTCGCGAGGATCTCCTCGCGGGACTTGATGCGGACCAGCTCGCCGGGCTGCAGGTCGAGGTGCGCGGTCGGCGTACGGCCGCTGGTGACCTTGCCGGCGAGGAACCGCCACTGCAACCCGCCGCGGAACCACAGCGCCGCGGGCAGCACCCGCTTGGCCAGCTGCTGGTAGAGGTTGAAGAGGGAGACGAGAAACGCGGTCACGACCGCGCGGGGCCCGGCGTTGCCCGTGGCGACGTCGCGGCTGTACTGGCGCAGGTCGCGCGCGGGGAGGTGCTCGGGGGTGGCGCGCAGCATCTCGGTCCCCTGGCACGAGTAGCGGACGCTGCCATCGGCACCGGGGGCCCGACGCGCATTCACCTCCAGGAGGGGAAGGAGCACGCGGCCGTCCGGCTCGGGATTTGGGGGTGGAGCGGTGTCGGGATCGACCCGCCTGAGCCACTGTTCCTTCCAGTAGATCGAGCAGGCCGTCTCGCAGCCGCCGTGGGCCGAGCCGTCGCATCGTGCGCCGCTCAGGTGAACCGCGTCCCGCATGCGACGCATCCCCGAGCCGGAGATCGTGTCGCACGCCTTGTGCGCGACCTTGTGGACGGTCATCCTTCGACCGCAGAAGGCCAGCATCTCGGGCATGAAGGGCAGGCCGTCCAGCTCGCCGCGTTCATCGAGCGTCGCCCGGATCTCGGTCGCCGAGCGAACCTCGACGAGGTCGCCGACCCTCAGCCCCAGGAGACCCTGCGGTGCGACGGGGGTGAATGTCATCGGATGCTCCTTTGGTGCCTGGTGCTCTCGCCGATGCGTCACTGAGCAAACTAGGTCGGGCTTCAGGATCGACCAGAGCATCTCGTGGGGACTCCCTAAATTGGGTGACCCTCCGACGTTCGAGGTCCCGTGGGATCACCCGTACCTCACGACTGGGGCCAGCCTGGTTCCCCCTAATTGGTGGTGGGGACGACCGCTTCGGTGCGTAACGTCTCGTTCGAGGGCTGCACCTGGTGTGTGTCAGGACAGATCGGGGCCGAGGGATCATGCGTGTACGGAGAGTTCTGCTGGCGTTCGCCACGCTGATCGCCACCCTGGCGGTGCTCGGCGCCACAGCCGTCGCCCCGCCGGCAGCGACGGCTGAGACCTTCACCGATCCCGGTTTCGCCTCCGAGACTGTCGCCACCCTGCCGCCGTACACCCTCGTCGGACTCACGTTCGCCCCCGACGGCCGGATGTTCGTGTGGCAGAAGAACGGCGTCGTGCGCGTCGTCGAGGACGGTGCCCTCCTGTCCACGCCGTTCGTCGACCTCAGCGACCACGTCAACACGTTCGATGACCGGGGCCTGTGGGGCCTGGCCCTCGACCCCGACTTCGAGTCCAACGGCTTCGTGTACCTCAGCTACACCTACGAGGCTGCCGGGGACCCGAACGACTCCGGGGCGAAGACCGCCCGGGTCACCCGCGTCACCGTGGACCCGTCCGATCCGGATGTGGCGCTGCCCGGGGAGACGGTGATCATGGGCAGCGTCGGCGCCGCACCCTGCAGCGCACAACCGGCGGGCGCGGACTGCTTGGCCGCCGATGCCGGCAGCCACTCCGTCGGAGGCCTGCATTTCCTCGACGACGGCACCCTGCTCGTCGGCATGGGGGATGGAGCCGACGGTGGCGCGACCGACCCGCTGCCGCTTCGTGCGCAGGACCTCGACAGTGCGAACGGCAAGATCCTGAGGATCAACACGGACGGCACCGCGCCCTCCGACAACCCCTTCTACGACGGCACTGACAGCGTGCGGTCCAAGGTGTGGCTCTACGGCGTGCGCAACGCGTTCGGCTTCGACGTGCAGCCGGGCACGGGCGACATCTGGTTCGGTGACGTCGGCTGGAACACCTGGGAGGAGGTCAACCGAGGGACCGAGGGCTCGAACCACGGCTGGCCCTGTTGGGAGGGGAACGAGGTCAACACGACCTACCAGACCACGTCGGTCTGCGCGAACCTCGCACAGAGCTCTGTCACCATGCCCTACGACGCGTACGCCCACTCGACCGGTGCGTCCGCGGTGATCGGCGGGCCCTTCTACGACGGTACGGCGTATCCGCAGGAGTACCGCGGCAACTGGTTCTACGCCGACTACACCGGCAGCTTCATCAAGCGGGTCACGTTCGACGGCGACGACAACCCGACGGGCATCGAGACCTTCGCGACCGAGGTCGACTCGCCGGTCGCGTTGAGCGTCGGCCCGGACGGACTCCTCTACTACCTGTCGTTCGCCACCGGCGAGATCCGGCGCATCCGCTCCACCGGCCCCACGGTGGTGGCCTCCGCGACGCCGGCGTACGGTCCGGCGCCGCTCGCGGTCTCGTTCTCGAGCGCGGGGACGACGAGCCCGGCAGGCGGCGCGCTCACCTACGACTGGGGCTTCGGGGACGGCACCGGCTCGACCGAGGCCAACCCGACCCACACCTACACCGGCACGTCCGTCCAGGCCTACACCGCGATCCTCACCGTCACCGACAGCGAGGGCATCTCGGGGTCCGCTACGGCATCGGTGACGGTCAACAGCACGCCACCCGTCCCGACGATCTCCCAACCGGCGGACGGGACGCCGGTCGAACCCGGTCAGACCGTCACGTTCCTGGGCGGGGCGACCGACGCCGAGGAAGGGGATGTCCCCCCGAGCGGGCTCAGTTGGACGGTGCTGCTGCACCATAACGAGCACGTCCACCAGTTCGTCACCGTCGCGGGCGACGGCGGCAGCTTCGTCGCGGAGAATCACGGCGCGATCGGGACATACTCCTACGAGGTCATCCTGACCGCGACGGACAGCAGCGGCCTCTCCGCCTCGAGCAGCATCAACCTCCCGGTGGTCTCCGACACCGTGCCGCCGACGGCGCCGACGGCCCTCACCGCGGAAGCGGCCAGTTCCAGCAGCATCGTCCTCGCCTGGCAGGCGTCGACGGATGACAATGCCGTTGCGGGCTACCAGGTGGAGCGCTGCGAGGGCACCGGCTGCACCGACTTCGTGCAGGTCCCCGTGACGTCCGCGGGCACGGGGATGACCGACGCGGGTCTCCAGGCGTCGACGACCTACCGGTACCGGGTCCGCGCAGCGGACGTGATGGGCAACGTGGGTGACTACTCGAACGTCGCGAGCGCGACCACGCTGGCTGCGGCGCCGGCGCCCGACGGGCTGGTGGCGGGGTACTCGTTCGATGCGGGGTCTGGTGCCTCGGTG
>NZ_JBEGDJ010000047.1:0-30278 GCF_040191335.1 Nocardioides sp. YIM 152588
ACCTCTGGGCTTGAAGACGACGGCGTTGCCGGCGGCCAGCCCACCACGCCGACCTCCCGCGCGGCGCGCGGGTGCAGTTCGAGCAGATCGGCAGCACCGAGGAGATCCTGTTCGGTCCCTCCGCGGCCGCCGCCGCCCAGCGGCGCCGCCGGGAGCCCCGCGCGGGGCGCTGTCGGGGACCTGTGCTCACGCGCCCATCCCAGCAGACGAGCCGCCGCCGGACCCACCGGACGGCGGGAACCACCGGGAGATCTCCACCGCGGCGCCGTCGTCGTTGACCGGGTCGGTGACCGCGTCCGCGGTCTCCTTCACCTCGTCGACCGCCTGGCCCATCGCCACACCGCGGCCGGCCCAGCGCAGCATCTCCAGGTCGTTGCGGCCGTCGCCGATCGCCAGCACGTCGGCGGCGGGGACGCCGAGCTCGGCGGCGACGTACTCCAGCCCGGAGGCCTTGGAGACGCCGACCGGGGCCAGGTCGAGCCAGGCCGTCCAGCCGATCGCGTAGTCGGTGCCGTGCAGGCCGAGGCCCTCGGCGAGCGCCACGAACTCGTCGACGGTGGCCTTCGGGTCACGGATGATCACACGACTGACCGGGGCGGCGACCATGTCGTTGACGTCGGCGACGGTGGTGTTGCCGCCCAGCTCACCGTCCGGGAACGGCGCGGAGACGCGGTAGCCGACCCCCCGCTCCTCGACCGCGACCAGCGCCTCGGGGTGCCGCTCCAGCACCGCCCGGACGGCCGGCGCGGCGTCGAAGGTGACCTCGTGGACGACCTCCATCGGCGGGTAGCGGAAGACCACGGCTCCGTTCGAGGCGACGACCCACAGCTGCTCGCCGTGACCGTGGAGGTTGAGCATGTCCGCGACCTCGGTCATGTTGTGCGGCGCGCGCCCCGAGGCCAGTACGACGTGGCAGCCGGCGTCGAGCACCCGCTGGACCGCGTCGTGGACGGCCGGGGTGACCTCCTCGTGGCTGGCGCCCAGCCCTTCGATCCAGCGCAGCAGCGTGCCGTCGATGTCGAGGGCGACGATCTGGGGCCGCCAGCCGTCGGGGACCGGCGGCTTGGCCTGGGCGGCGACCTCAGCCATGGCTCGCCCCGACCGGCTCGAGGACCTCGAGCCCACCGAGGTAGGGGCGCAGCGCCGCGGGCACCCGCACCGAGCCGTCGGCCTGCTGGTGGGTCTCCAGGATCGCCACGATGGTGCGGGTGATCGCGGTCAGGGTGCCGTTGAGGGTGGCCACCGGGGTGGTCGGGCCCTCCTCGCCGCGGGTGCGGATGTCGAGGCGGCGAGCCTGGAACTCGGTGCAGTTCGACGTCGAGGTGAGCTCGCGGTACTTGCCCTGCGTGGGGATCCACGCCTCGCAGTCGAACTTCCGGATGGCGCTCAGGCCGAGGTCGCCAGCCGCGATGTCGACCACGCGGTAGGCCAGCTCGAGCTTGTCCAGGAACTCCTTCTCCCAGGCCAGCAGCCGCTCGTGCTCGGCGTAGGACTCCTCCGGCGTGGTGTAGACGAACATCTCCACCTTGTCGAACCAGTGCACCCGGATGATGCCCTTGGTGTCCTTGCCGTGCGAGCCGGCCTCCTTGCGGAAGCACGGGCTGAACGAGGCGTACCGCTTGGGCAGGGTGGCCGCGTCGAGGATCTCGTCGGAGTGGTACGCCGCCATCGGCACCTCCGAGGTGCCGACCAGGTAGAGGTCCTCGCCCTCGATCCGGTAGACGTCGTCGGCGGCCTGGCCGAGGAAGCCGGTGCCGTCCATCGCGCGCGGCTTGACCAGCGACGGCGCGATCACCTGGGTGAACCCGGCCTGGCGGGCCTGGTCCATCGCCATGTTCACCAGCGCCAGCTCCAGCTGCGCGCCGACGCCGGTGAGGAAGTAGAAGCGCGAGCCGGAGACCTTGGCGCCGCGCTCGAGGTCGATCGCGCCGAGGATCTTGCCGAGCTCGATGTGGTCGCGCGGCTCGAAGTCGAACTCGCGCGGGGTGCCGACGTGCTCGATCACGACGAAGTCGTCCTCGCCGCCGGCCGGGGTCTCGTCCGCGGCCAGGTTGGGGATGCCGCCGAGCGCGTCGGACCACTCGGCCTCGGCGGCGCCGCGGGCGGCCTCGGCGGCCTTCACGTCGGCGGCCAGGGTCTTGGTGCGGGCGAGCAGCTCCTGCTTCTCCTCACCGCTCGCCCTGGGGATCAGCGAGCCGAGCTGCTTCTGCTCGGCGCGCTTGGCCTCGAAGGTGGAGATCGCCTCACGGCGGGCGGCGTCGGCCGCCAGCGCCCGGTCCACCACGTCGTCGGAGAGACCCCGCTTGGCCTGGGCGGCGCGGACGCGGTCGGGCTCGTCACGGAGGATGCGCGGGTCGATCATGGGACGAGGCTATCCGGCGCCACCGCCTCCCCGCCGCGTCGGGGTTTCCGCGCCCGTCGCGGGCGGCACGGTGGCCGTGCCGAGCGGGGTTGGGACCCGGTCCTGTCTCTCCCCGACCCCCTGTCGCCGAAGAGTAAAGCGCCGTACCGTGCTGAACGGTTCCTCGGGGGACCACGACTCGACGACACCGAGCACCGCGACCGGCAACGGTCGGCGCCTCGGACCGAGGGTGGTCAATTCCCAACTGGGGGGTGGGGAATGCCCGACTCGACCTCGCCGGGTCAGAAGAGGGCGATCTTCTCCGGGGACGGGAAGATCGCCTCCAGCTCGGCCAGGTCCTCCTGGGTGGGAACCCAGGAGGACGCGGCCGCGTTGGCCGCCACCTGCTCGGGGCGGGTCGCGCCGGCGATCACACTGGCGACCGGCTCCTGCGCGAGCAGCCAGCCGATCGCCACCGAGACCTCGCCGACCCCGCGGGCGGCGGCGAACTCGCCGTAGGCCCGCAGCTGCGGCGACGTCGCCTGCTCCACGAGGTGCTGCCGGGTCAGCGACAGCCGCGATCCCTCGGGCGCGGTGCCGCCGGCGTACTTGCCGGTGAGCAGGCCGTTGGCGAGCGGGAAGTACGGCAGCACGCCCAGGCCCAGCTCGCGGCTGGCGGGCAGCACCTCGAGCTCGGCCCGGCGGTCCAGCAGGTTGTAGTGGTTCTGGCTGGAGACGAACCGCTCGGTGCCGAGCTCGCGCGCGACGTACTCGGCCTGCGCGATCTGCCAGCCGGACCGGTTGGAGTGGCCGAGGTAGAGGACCTTCCCCTCGGCGACGAGCTCGTCGAGGGCGGCCAGCGTCTCCTCGATCGGGGTCAGCGGGTCGGGCGTGTGGAACTGGTACAGGTCGATCCGGTCGGTGCCGAGCCGCCGCAGCGACGCCTCCACCGAGGTGCGGATGTAGTGGCGGGAGCCGCGGGCGCCGAAGTCGGTGCCGTTCGCGCCGCCCATGTCCATGCCGAACTTGGTCGCCACGACCGCCTCGTCCCGGCGGCGCCCGAGCGCCTTGCCGAGGCGCTCCTCGGCCAGGCCCGGGGTGGAGCCGTAGATGTCGGCGACGTCGAAGAGCGTGATGCCCGCGTCCAGGGCGGCGCCGACGACGCGGTCCGAGCCGCGCTGCGTCTCGGTGGCCGCACCGGGACGCCCGAGCACGTTGCAGCCGAGGCCGACGGCCGAGACGACGAGACCGGAGCGGCCCAGGCGGCGGAGCGGGACCGGGGCGGACGCGGTGTGGCTCATGCCACCGACGCTAGCGGTCTGCTTCGCCGAGAGGCCCGGCGGGACCCTCGCGTGGCCTATTCTCGCCGCGTGCTCGACCGACCCCGCCGGACTCCCTTGATCTGGGCCGTCGTCTGCCTCGCGGCGTTCACGGTCCTGGCGGTCGGCGTCACCTCCGAGTGGGCCTGGCTGGCCGACCTGGACGACCGCGGACAGCCCGCGAGCGCCTGGGCGATCGACGGCCCGGTGCTGCCGCACGTGCTCCGCGCCGTCGAGCTCGCCTTCACGGGCGTGGCCATGGCGGCGTACACGGTCGTCCTCGCCGGCGCGATGTGGTTCCGCGGGCACCGGCGGGCGGCCATCCTCATCGTCGCGGTGATGGCGGGCTGCGGGCTGGCGACCCGGCTGATCAAGATCGGCGTCGACCGCGGCCGGCCGGACTGGCAGGACCCGGACTTCTACCTGAGCAGCCCGGCGTTCCCCTCCGCGCACGCCTCCTCCGCCGCCGCGCTCGGCGGACTGCTGCTGGTGCTGATCACGATGCTGGTACGCCGTGCGGCGATCCGCCGCCTGCTCGACCTGGCCGTGGTGCTGGTCGTGCTCGCGGTCGCCGCGGACCGGGTGCTGCTGGGCCGCCACTACCCGACCGACGTGATCGGCGGGCTGCTGCTTGGCGCGGCCAGCGTGCTGCTGGGCCTGGCGCTCTACAGCCCGCTGCCGCGCAGCCACGCCCTCAAGGCCGAGCCGCTCGCCGAGCCGTTCGCGGCCGGCCGCCAGCTGGCCGTCGTGCTCAACCCGGTGAAGGTCGAGTCGGTCGAGCAGTTCCAGGCGATGGTCACCACCATGGCGCGGGGCGCCGGGTGGAACGACCCGGTCTGGTACTTCACCACCGTCGAGGACCCCGGCACCGGGCAGGCCGAGCAGGCCGCGATCGACGGCGCCGACCTGGTGGTCGTGTGCGGCGGCGACGGCACGGTGCGCGAGGTCTGCGCCGAGCTGGCCGGGACCGGCATCCCGGTCGGGATCATCCCCGCCGGCACCGGCAACCTGCTGGCCCGCAACCTCGACATCCCGCTCTTCATCCGGGCGGCGATCGACATCGCGCTGACCGGCCAGGACCGCGCGATCGACATGGTCGAGGTCTCCGGCGACGACCTGGAGCCGACCCACTTCATGGTGATGGCCGGGCTGGGCTTCGACGCCGCGATCATGGAGGGCGTCAACGAGGACATCAAGAAGAAGGTCGGCTGGCTGGCCTACGTCTTCTCCGGCCTCAAGGCCCTGATGTTCCCCGCGATGAGGCTGGAGGTCTCCGTCGACGACGGCCCGTTCACCAAGCACCGGGCGCGGACCTGCGTGATCGGCAACGTCGGCAGCCTCCAGGGCGGCATGGTGCTGCTGCCCGACGCCACCATCGACGACGGCCAGCTGGACGTCGTGCTGCTCTACCCGCGGCGGTTCTGGTCGTGGATCCCGCTGGTGCTGCGCGTGATCACCCGCCGCGAGTCCCGCGCCGGGGAGTCGGTGGCCCGGATGACCGGCCGCAAGGTGGTGGTCCGCGCCTCCGGCGACGTGCCGCGCCAGCTCGACGGCGACAGCGTCGGCGCGGGGCGCGAGCTCACGATGGAGTGCATCCACGGGCGGCTGCTGGTGCGCGTCCCGCGTTGAGGCGCCGAGTGGCCGAGTGGCCGCTCGGGCTCGCGGCGGGCTCGCGGCGGGCTCGCGGCGGGCTCGTGGCGGGCTCGTGGCGCGGCTCGTGTGCCTGACGACCCGGCATGCGGGTGTGTCAGGCACACGACCCACACCACCGGCGCCGTCAGATCACCCCCGAGACCTCACAGGCGGGCCATCCGGGCGTGGGCGACTGCCTCGCCCTCCTCGGGCGAGAGCTCCTGGTCGCTGCGCCAGCCCGCGATCGACTTGGCGTAGGTCCGGGCCTCGTTGCGACCGCGGATCGAGGTGAGCACGACGCCGTCGCCGCCGTCGTCGAGCAGCGCCAGCGACCAGGAGAGCCGCCCGCCCATCTCCTCGAAGGCGTCGTAGCGGACCACGGCCAGGTGGCGCAGCGCCCCGGCCGCCTCCTCCCTCAGCGCGGCGACCTCGGCCCGCAGGCCGGGCACGTCCTGGGGCAGGTCCGCGCCCGCGGGCCGGCGGCGGCGACCCGCCACGGCCACGACGAGGGCGGCGGCGGCCAGCACGACCGCGACGCCGGAGAGCAGCAGTTCCATGGCGGCGAGGGTAGTTCGCGGACCGTCCCACGCCGGGCCGACCCGCCCGGCGCCGCGTCCGCGACCACTAACCTGAGGCGCATGCAGCGCATCGCCTACCAGGGAGAGCCCGGCGCCAACTCCCACCTCGTCTGCAAGCAGGCCTACCCGGACGCCGAGCCGCTCCCGCGCGCGTCGTTCGAGGAGGCGTTCGCCGCGGTGACCGGCGGCGACGCGGACCTGGCGATGATCCCGATCGACAACTCGATCGCCGGCCGGGTCGCCGACATCCACCACTTCCTGCCCGACTCGGGGCTGCACATCATCGGCGAGCACTTCCTGCGCATCCAGTTCATGCTGATGGCCACACCGGGGGCGACGACGGAGACGATCCGGACCGTGCACAGCCACGTGCACGCGCTCGGCCAGTGCCGCAAGGTGATCCGCGAGCTCGGGCTGACCCCGCAGATCTCGGGCGACACCGCGGGCGCCGCGCGCGAGGTGGCCGAGGCGAAGGACACCAGCCAGGCAGCGATCGCCCCGCCGCTGGCGGCCGAGATCTACGGCCTGGAGATCCTCCGCGAGGACGTCGAGGACGAGGAGCACAACACCACCCGGTTCGTGGTGCTCTCCCGCGACTTCGTGGTCCCGCCGGCCAACAACGGCCCGGTCGTCACGACCTTCGTCTTCAACGTCCGCAACATCCCGGCCGCGCTCTACAAGGCGCTCGGCGGCTTCGCGACCAACGGCATCAACATGACCAAGCTGGAGAGCTACATGGTCGGCGGGCAGTTCGCGGCCACCCAGTTCCTCGCCGAGGTCGACGGCCACCCCGACGACCCGCCGCTGGCCCGCGCGCTGGAGGAGCTCACGTTCTTCACCACCGACGTGAAGGTGCTCGGCGTCTACCCTGCCGCCCCGTTCCGCGCGTAGCCGCCCTCCCCGCACGCCGGGTCGACGAGCCGCATAGGCTCGAGCCATGGCGTACGACGTGGGCGTGGACAGCGAGGTCGGGCGACTCAGGACGGTGATGCTCCACCGGCCCGGGGCCGAGCTCAAGCGGCTGACCCCGCGCAACAACGACCGGCTGCTCTTCGACGGCATCCCGTGGGTGGCGCACGCCCAGGAGGAGCACGACGCCTTCGCGCAGGCGCTGCGCGACCGCGACGTCGAGGTGCTCTACCTGACCGAGCTGCTCACCCAGACCCTCCACGACCCCGACGCCCGCCGGGTCGCGATCGACACGACGCTGGCCGGGCGCGGCGGCCTCGACCTGGGCGACGCGCTGCGCCGCTACCTGGAGGACCTGCTCGAGGACGCGACCCCGGAGGAGCTGACCGGCCACCTCACCGCGGGCATCCGCAACGACGAGATCCGCACCTCGCTGCCGGGCTCGCTGGTGACCACGATGATGCCGGCGGACTGGTTCGTGATCGACCCGCTGCCCAACCTGCTGTTCACCCGCGACTCGTCGGTGTGGCTCGCCGACCGCGTCGCCGTGACCTCGCTGGCCATGCCCGCCCGGCGCCGCGAGACGCAGCTGACCGACCTGATCTACCGGTTCCACCCCCGCTTCGCCCACGCCCAGCGCGTCCACGGCCACGGCCTGGAGCACGTCGAGGGCGGCGACGTGCTGCTGCTGGCACCCGGCGTGGTCGCCGTCGGGGTCGGCGAGCGGACCACCCCCGCGGGGGCCGAGCGGCTCGCCCGCCACCTCTTCGAGGACGGGCTGGCGCACTCGGTGCTCGTGGTCCCGATCGCCCAGGAGCGGGCCACGATGCACCTGGACACGGTGGCGACGATGGTCGACACCGACAAGATCCTGATGTACCCCAACGTGGCGGACACCCTGACGGCGTACACGTTGACGGAGACCGACCGCGCCGACGACGGCGCGCTGCGGCTGAGCGTCACCGAGCCGGAGCCGTTCCTGGTGGCGGCCGCGAAGGCGATGCGGATCGACACGCTGCACCACCTCGACACCGGCCTGGACCCGGTGACGGCGGAGCGGGAGCAGTGGGACGACGGCAACAACACCCTCGCGCTGGCTCCGCGGCTGGCGGTCGCCTACGAGCGCAACGACGGCACGAACGCCCGCCTGGAGGAGGCCGGGATCGAGGTGATCCGGATCGCCGGGTCCGAGCTCGGCTCGGGCCGCGGCGGTCCGCGCTGCATGAGCTGCCCGATCCTGCGCGACTCCCTGGCCTGACCCCCGCTGTGGTCGGGGTCATGCCCGGCCGGGCGTGACCCCCGGCCCCGCACGACCGTTGAACCGGGTGTCAGCGTCGACGCGCGTCCGCGCCCGGCGGGCGGAACGGAAGTGGAGGCACCCCATGACCACGTTCTTCGAGCACTTCACGCCGAAGGAGATCGCTCGGATCAGCGGCGTCGGGCGGCGGGTGAAGCTGCCGCAGGGCTGGTCGCCGATCTGGGAGGACACCCCGGCGGACAAGGCGTACATCATCCTCGACGGCACCGCCTCGGTCCGCCGCGAGGGCGTGGAGATCGCGCAGCTGGGTCCCGGCGACATCGTCGGCGAGGCCGCGATCGTGGGCAACAAGCTGCGCAACGCCAGCGTGGTCGCGCTGACGCCCCTGGAGACCATCCACCTGACCGACGAGACGCTCCGCGAGCTCGACGCCGAGTGGCCGTCGTTCCACGACGCCCTCGTCGCGGTCGCCCAGTCCCGGGCACCCCAGCCCCAGGCACCCCAGCCCCAGGCACCCCAGTCCCCCAGCGGTCAGTGACAGGCAGCGACCGACACTGATCCGTCGGTGGGCGCGCGCGGACAGGGCGCGCGTCCACCCGGGCGTGTCCCGGGGCGGCTACGGGCGCCCCGGGCCACGTTGCCCGGCGTCAGCGGATGGTGACCTGACGGTTCGCCAGGCCGCTGCGCGCGGAGCGCTCCTCCGGCGTCAGGTCGGAGTCGTCGGCCAGCGCGGCGTCGAGCTTCTCCTTGAAGGTGGCGGCGGCCTCCTCCAGGGGCTCGGGGCCGGTGCCGACCGGCAGGTCCCAGACCGGCGCCAGGAGGCCGTGGGCGCGGAACATGCCGACCAGCCTCGCGTCGGGGACGATCACGTCGTCGCCCCTGACGTGCAGCCGCGCGAGCGCGGTGAGCAGGGTGTCCTCGGGCTCCGGCATCACCCAGCGCAGGTGCTCCTTGGCGCCCATCCGGGTCCAGTACGCCGCGGTCACCTCGGTGAGCCGGGCGGTCGGCGCCGCGGCCCCCTCGGCCTGCTCCAGGGCCGCAGCCAGCTCGCTGGACTCCTCCATGTCCTCGACCCAGTACTCGAAGCCCTCGCGCACGCTGACCTCGAGCGGACCGTCGACGACGACGTCCTGCAGGCGCGGGCCGGGGCCCGGGGGATCGGTCAGGCCGATGACGCCCGCCTCGGAGTCGAGCGCCTTGATCAGCGCCGCGGCGAGGTCGCGGGACGGGTCGCCGAACCCGTGCTGGACCTGCAGTCCGAGCCAGATCTCGCCGCTGTCGCGGACCATCGCCGGCGCCGCGGCGGGGAGCAGGGTGCAGAGCTTGACCGTGCGGCCGCCGTACTCCTCGGTCAGGGTCAGCGGCACCGTGGCGGCCGGCACCAGCTCGCGCAGCGCCACCAGGTCGCACTCGGAGGCGAGCCCCTCGAAGGGGCGCTTCACGAAGACCTGGCCGCCGCCCGGCGCGCCGTGGCAGGCCTTGTAGCGCTTGCCCGAGCCGCAGGGGCAGGGCTGGCGCGGGCCGACCTCACCCGGGGCGGACCCGGCGGTGGACGCGGAGGACTTGGTGCGGGAACGCTTGGCCATGGCGCCAACCTACTTCGCGCGCCCCTCCCGCCTGTCGAGCAGGTCGAGCATGTAGCCCGGGCGGTCGGTGATCACCGCGGTGGCGCCCGCGTCCAGGCAGAGCTGGAGGTCGGACTCCTTGTTGACGACCCACACGTGCAGCTCGCGTCCGGTACGACGCATGCTGGCCACCACCTTCGGGTGGTCGCGCAGCAGGTTGATGCCGGGGCCGAGCTGCCAGTCGGGGCCGATCATGCGGCGCAGCATCGACCAGTAGTTGGCCTTGTCGACGAGCTGGACCAGCTTGATCTCCGGCGCCAGCCGCTCGACGCGCTGCAGCGCGGTGAAGGAGAAGCTCATCACCCGGACCGGGGCGCCGGCGCGGTCCCAGCCGAAGTCGCGCAGCACCTCGACGAGGCGGCGCTCGACCAGGCCGCCGTACCGGGTGGGGTGCTTGGTCTCGATCGCCACCTCGATCGGGCGGTCGTAGTCGGCGACCGTCTCCAGCAGCCGGCGCAGGGTGAGGACGCCGTCCATCGAGTGGTCGCGCTCGGGCGCCTCGTCGTCCATGTCCGACCAGGGGTTCTTCCACGAGGCGAAGTCGAGCTCCGAGAGCTCGGCGAGGTCCATCGTCGAGACCAGACCGCGGCTGGCGGCGGTCCGGCGCAGGGTCCGGTCGTGCACGCAGACCAGGTGGCCGTCGGCGGTCAGCCGGACGTCGCACTCCAGCCCCTCGGCGCCGGCGTCGAGCGCTGCGACGTACGCGCCGAGGGTGTGCTCGGCCAGCTCGTGACTGGCGCCCCGGTGGGCGACGACCTGCGGCCGCATGGCCCGATTGTGGCAGCCCCGGCCCGTCAGGGGCGGACCAGGGGCGACTCAGGGCAGCCCCCCGATGTGTCGCGCCCGTTCGCGAGGCAGGCTTGAGGACATGAGCAACCCGTACTCCGAACCCCAGCCCAACGAATCCACCACCCACGAGCCGGGCGCCTACCCCGGCCCCTCCTACCAGGCCCCGCCGCCGGGCCGTGGCAAGCGACTCACCCGCAGCCGGACCGACAAGATGCTCGGCGGCGTGTGCGGCGGCGTCGCGGCGTACCTCGACGTCGACGCCACCATCGTCCGGCTGCTGATGGTCGCGGCGATCATCTTCACCGGCGGCGCGGCGCTGCTGCTGTACATCGCCGGCTGGCTGCTGATGCCGTACGAGTGAGCGCGCCCCGCTCGAACCCACCGGGCCGCCGTAGCCTGGAGCGGTGACCGACCCCGCACCTCCCGACGAGGATGCGCTGGTGTCGGCGCTCCGGGCGGCCGGCTGCGTCTTCGCCGAGGAGGAGGCCGCCCACCTGCGTGCCGCCGCGGCCGGTGACCCGGCCCTGCTCGGCTCCCTCCTCGACCGCCGCGTCGCCGGCGAGCCCCTCGAGCACGTCGTCGGCTGGGTCGACTTCGACGGCCACCGGCTCGCCCTCGACCCCGGCGTCTTCATCCCCCGCCGCCGCTCGACCTGGCTGGTCGAGCTCGCGGCCGCCGCCCTCCCCGACCCCGGCGGCGTGCTGGTCGACCTGGGCTGCGGCTCGGGCGCCCTGGCCGCCGCCGTGGCGCACCGGCTCCCCACGGCGCGGATCTACGCCGTCGACGTGTCCGCCGCCGCGGTCGCGTGCGCCGCGCGGAACCTGGACCCCCTGCCGAACGAGACGACCGTGCTGCGCGGTGACCTGTTCGAGCCGCTGCCGCCACACCTGCGCGGAACGGTCGACGTGGTGGTCGCGAACCTGCCGTACGTGCCGAGCGCGGCCCGCGCGCTGATGCCCGCCGAGTCGCGGGTGCACGAGCCGCCCGGCACCACCGACGGCGGGCCCGACGGCCTGGACCCGGTACGGCGCGCGGCGGGCGCCGTGGGCGCGTGGCTGCGTCCCGGCGGCACGCTGCTGGTCGAGACCGGCGCGGAGCACACGGGCCAGGCGGGCGCGGCCGTCGCGGTCCTCGCCGGGGCGGGGCTGCGCGCGGCCGTGCGGCACGACCCGGACCGGGAGGCCACCGCGGTGGCCGGCACGGCCCGGGCCTGAGCGCCCGCTTGCTGACCGGCACTCTGTCCCAGTGCCGGTCAGCGCTGACCTTCCGCGGGCGTCTGCACCGGTCCGTCCCCACAACTGGACCAGACCGCCCCGCGTCGGTCGGCCAACAAGGATCACACCCGTCACAGGCATCGACAGTGTTGTCCCGACTGTCCCCCCTCCTGGGACAACCGTCGGGGGTCTCCCTCATCATGATCGCGTGCCCCGACCACCGCTCGAGATCGACGACCGGAGCCCGCTCGACGGGTCCCGGATCGACCTCGCCGCGCGCATCGGCTGGCTGCTGCGCGCGTGGCGGACCGAGCGGGGCCTGAGCCTGCGGGCACTGCAGTCCGAGCTGGCCGCGCACGGCTCCTCGACCTCGGTCACCGCGCTGTCGCGGGTGGAGGTCAGCGGCGAGCGCAACGGCCTGCTGGTGCACGGCTACGAGCGCGGCCTGGGGCTGCCCTACGGCGCGCTGCGGGCGCCGATCGACGTCCTCTGCCGCACCTACGAGTACCGGCCGGCCGACGTCGCGCCCGTCCTGCCCCCCGACGACCTCGGCGCGTTCACCCGGGCGTGCGAGGCGGTCGGGGGTGCCACTGCGCCGCCGACCGGCTCGGACTGGATGCGGTTCGCGGAGTTCCACGCCGACAGCCGCTACGGGCTGCCGGCGAGCCAGATGGAGCCCCTGGTGGATCGCCTCGTCGGCGAGCTGGCGCGGTCCGTCGGCACCGGCTACCAGCAGCGGTACGACGCGCTGGCGCGGCTGCGCTGCGGCCGCTACGGCGACGTCGTGCTCGACGTGGCCCGCGCGGCCATCGCCCGACCCGGCGCGCAACGGCTCTCGGACCTGATGAGCGCGGTCTGCGAGTGGCCCTCGCCCGAGGTGCTCTCCTGGTGCGCGAGCCTCCTCGACGACGAGTGCTACGTGGTCGCCCGGGCCGCCTGCCTCGGGCTGCAGAACCTGCGGATGGTCGGCGGCATCACCGACGACCAGTGGGTCGCCGTCGCGCCGCGGGTCGCCTCGGCGGCCGCCCTGGTCGCCGACGAGCCGGTCCGGGGACCGGTGCTCAGCAGCACGCTCGCCGCCTCCCCGCCCGCACTGCGCGCGGCGGTGCCGCCGTCGGTGCGCGCGGCGCTGCCCGATCCGCCGCGCCCGCAGCGCTGGACCCGCAACCGGCTCAACGGCCACTACAACGCCGCCGCCGCGCTGGCCGCGGAGGTCACCGGCGGCCGGCCGGGGGAGACCCTGCTGACGCGGCTGATCTTCGAGGCCCTCTACGACTTCCGTGCCACCCATGCCGTGACGTCCAGCTACCTGATCGCCGCCTCGCCCTTCGCCCCGGCACTGGTCTCCGCGCTGGCCCGGCTCGCCGCGACCGACACGGACCCCCTGACCCGGCAGCGGCTGGCCGACACGTTCGGCAACCTGATGCTGCCCCTGGACGCCGTCGACCACCTGCCGCTGCTCGCCTCCGAGGACCCCGACCGCGTCGACCTCGGCCTGCGGATGGCGGCGCTGGCCGGCACGGTGCCGGCCTCCCGCCAGCTGCGGCACCTGCTGACCGACACCCGGACCGCCGAGAACGCGATGATGGCCGCGGGCCTCGCGGGCGACCCGTCCCTCTCCCGGTACGCCGAGGACGGCGGCCTCTCCGAGGACGTCCGGTCCGCCGCCCGCTGGTGGCTGGCGACCGGGCCGCGGATCGTCGACCCGGCCTGAGCGGCCCACGCGCCGAGTCGGCAGGAACTTTCTGCCGACTCGCGGTGCCCGACCGGGGTCGTGTGCCCCAGGCATCGGGATACCGGGGTCTCAGGCACACGACCCGCCACAGGGCCCGGGCACCGGCCGCACCCGTGCGATCAGCCCTGACTGCGCAGGTACCGCCCGAAGTGCGGCACCGTGAACGCGATCCGCCCCCGCTCGCCGGAGTAGATGAGCCCCTTCTTGAGCAGGTTGTCGCGCGCCGGCGAGAGCGACTGGGGCTTCTTGCCGAGCACCACCGCCACGTCGGAGGTGGCGACCGAGCCGACCGGGTCGTCGGCGGTCTCGCCGGCGGCGTCGGCCATCGCCCGCAGGTAGTCCCGCTCGCCGGGCGTCGCGCGCTCGTACCGCGAGCCGAAGAAGCCGACCGCCAGCTCCCGCTCGGCCTCGGGGGCGGCGACCGCGACGTCGTCGCCGGTGATCGGCGAGCGCGGGGCGAGGTCCCACACGGTCTTGCCGTAGGCCTGGATGAAGTACGGGTAGCCGCCGGTCGCCTCGTACATCGCCGCGAGCGCGTCCTCGGCGAAGCAGGCGTCCTCGTCCTCCGCGGGGGCGCTCAGCGCGCGGTCGGCGGCCTCCCGGGAGAGCCGGTCGATCCGCTGGTAGGAGAAGAGCCGCTCGGAGTAGGACTTGCTGGCGCTGAGGACGGCCGGCAGGTGCGGCAGCCCGGCGCCGACCACGATCACCGGCAGCCCGTTCTGGGACAGCTCGTGGCAGGCGGCGCAGAGCGCGGAGATGTCGTCGGGGCCGAGGTCCTGCATCTCGTCGATGAAGACCGCGACGCCCTTGCCGACGTCCGCGGCGAGCCCGCCGACGTCGGTGAGCAGCTCGACCAGGTCGATCTCGATGTCGCCGGAGTCGGCCCGGCCCCGTACGGCGGCGACGTCGATGCCCGGGCTCCACCGGTCCTTCAGCTTGGCGTCCGACCCCGCCTCGCGGTGCACGAAGGACCGGATCACGCCGAGCACGTGGTCGGCCTCGTCGGGCTCCGGGTGGCCGAGCTCGCGGACGGCCTGGTGCAGCGCCGAGGAGAGCGGCCGGCGCAGCGACTGGTCGGGGCGCGCCTCGAGCTTGCCGGTCCCCCAGCCCTTGCGGACCGCCGCCGAGCGCAGCGCGTTGAGGAGCACCGTCTTGCCGACCCCGCGCAGCCCGGTCAGCACGAGGCTCCGCTCCGGCCGGCCGCGGGCGACCCGCTCCAGCACCACGTCGAAGGCGGCGAGCTGCTCGTCGCGGCCCGCCAGCTCGGGCGGCCGCTGGCCGGCGCCCGGGGCGTAGGGGTTCCGGATCGGGTCCACGATCGGACGGTATCGAGGTGTCTAGGAGATTCCTTAGAGATCCGTAGCGTGTCGCATCGACGCCTCGAAACGCGGCGCCGCCGGTCGCACCGGTCCCCTAGGCTGGCGGCGTGCCCGAGCTGCCCGAGGTGGAGGCGCTGGCCCAGGACCTGGCCGGCCGCCTCGATGGCCGCGCGATCACGAAGGTCCACGTGCCGCAGTTCAGCGCGCTGAAGACCTACGACCCGCCGCTCTCCGCGATCGAGGGGACGCTGGTCGACGGTGTCCGGCGGCACGGGAAGTTCCTCGACATCGAGGCCAGCGGGCTGCACCTGGTGCTGCACCTGGCCCGCGCCGGCTGGGTGCGGTGGAAGGACGAGGTGCCCGCGCTGCCGCCGAAGCCGAGCAGCAAGTCGACGCTGGCGGTCCGGGTGGTCCTCTCCCCCGGCCCCGACGACGCCGGCGACGCCACCCCCGGCCTGGACATCACCGAGGCCGGCACCAAGAAGTCGCTGGCCTGCTACCTGGTGCGCGACCCCCTCGACGTACCGGGGATCGCCTCGCTCGGACCGGACCCGCTCGCCGACGCGTTCACCCGCGAGGCGCTCGCGGAGATCCTGGCCGCCGAGGGGCGCAAGCAGCTCAAGGGGGTGCTCCGCCACCAGGGCACCATCGCCGGGATCGGCAACGCCTACTCCGACGAGATCCTGCACGCCGCCCGGATGAGCCCCTTCAAGCCGGCCGACGGGCTGACCGACGACGAGCTGACGGTGCTGTACGACGCCATCCGCACCACCCTCGGCGACGCCGTCGAGCGCTCCCGCGGGCTGGCCGCCAGCGAGCTCAAGGCGGAGAAGAAGTCGCACCTGGCCGTCCACGGCCGGACCGGCCAGCAGTGCCCGGTCTGCGGCGACGTGGTCCGCGAGGTCTCGTTCGCCGACTCCAGCCTGCAGTACTGCGCCACGTGTCAGACCGGCGGGAAGCCGCTGGCGGACCGGCGGATGAGCAAGCTGCTCAAGTAGCTCCGGCCCCTACATCCCGCCCCAGCCCGCGTGGTCGGCGAGGGAGACCAGCAGCCCGCCGAGCATGAACGCCGCCAGCACCGCGACCAGCGCGCCGGTGGAGAAGGCGGGGATCCGGCGGCGCCAGCCCTCGGTGACCGCGTCCGCGCCGTGGTACTCGTGCGTCAGCGCGTGGCCCTTGCCGCGGCCGAGCAGGTAGAGGTTGACCGGGTACGCGGCGGCGAAGGCGGCCACCAGCGCGAGCATCATGCTGAGCCAGAAGACGACGTTGACGAGGCCCGCGTCCATCGCGCCGGGGATCACCGCGACCACCGCGTTGTCGACCAGCTCCATGGTGGCGATCGAGAACGTGTCGGCGGCCAGCACGACGCTCAGCGCGGTGCCGACGGCCAGGCCCGCCCTGAGCAGCGGCAGCGTGGAGAGCGTGTAGCCGAAGAAGAAGGCGAGGGCGATCGAGATCGCGATCGTCCAGCCGTTGGCGAGGCCGGCCGCGGTACCGATCACCAGGCCGACGATCTCGCCGATCGCGCACCCGGTCAGGCAGTGGAGGGTCGCGGAGGCCGCCATCCGGGGGGTCGCGCCGTGCTCGCCGTGGTGGTCCATGTGCTGCCCGTGGTCGGTGTGCTGCTCGTGCGTTGCTTCCATCATCGCCGTCCTCGACGTCGGAGTGGGTGCTGACACCCCATCGAACAGATACCCCCCAGGGGTATATTCCCGATTGGTCCGACACGCTCGACGTGTCCCAGTCTGGTGACCGCCGCCATCAGGCACGCCTACCCACGAGAGGTTCCCGATGAACGTCCCCACCGTCCCGATCGACGCCGTCCCCGACCCGCTCCCCGAGGGGCTGGCGGTGCTCGACGTGCGCGAGGACCACGAGTGGGCGGCCGGGCACATCGACGGCGCGCTGCACATCCCGCTGATGGACCTGCCCGCGCGCCTGGACGAGGTCGCGGCGCTGGACGCGGTCCAGACGCTCGTGGTCTGCAAGGTCGGCGGACGCAGCGCGCAGGCGACGGCGTACCTGGCCCACCAGGGCTACGAGGCGGTCAACCTCGCCGGCGGGATGCTCGACTGGCACGCCGCCGGTCGGCCGATGGTCGCGGAGACCGGCGCGACGGCGTACGTCGGGTGATTCCAGGCTGAGTCCCGCCCCGGGCAGCGACCCCGGCGGTCACTCGATCCCGAGGTCGGTCGGCAGGTCCGTCGGCAGGTCGTCGAGGTCCAGGCCGCCGCACGCCTTGACCTGGTACTCGGTGTAGGCCCTGACCTTCGCGGCATCGGCCTCGGAGAGGTCGATGTCGAAGGGGTCGTCGGCCGCGGCGGTGTCCACCTTCTCCAGGTCCTCGGCGGTGACGTCCTTCGCCGCCTCGACCTGGATCTGGAAGCCCTCGCGCGCGTCGTCCGGGATGTCGTCGGGCGTGCCGACCTCCTCGAGCCTCTCCGCGTAGTCGTGGATCGCCTTCGCGAAGCCCTCGTAGTCGCCCTCCTCGATGCCGAACACCCACGACTGGTCGTTGGCGACCTCGCAGAACTCGTCCGTCGAGGCGTCCGTCGGCGAAGCTCCGCAGGCGGAGAGCGCCACGGCCAGTGCGGCGGCGGAGGTCGCGGCGATCAGGGGGCGCGGGAAGCGGTTCATCGGGCTCCTTGGGGGCGGGACCGGGGACTCGCCCGGCGCTGGGACAGTACTGACCGCGCGCCCCGGACGGAACGACCCGTCCACTCATCGGCGCGTCACCAGGCCGGTGGCGGGACCTCCAGCAGGGCCGGCAGCGCGGCCAGGTAGGAGGACCGGGTCCGCTCGACCACCCCCAGCGAGGCGAGGTGCTCGGTGGACCACTGCACGTCGATGAGCCGGTGGCCGGCGGCCCCGTGCTCGTCGGCCGCGAGGAGCTCGACGAGCCCGACCAGCGCGACCTTCGAGGCGTCCCGCTCCCGGTGGAACATCGACTCCCCCGCGAAGAGGCCGCCGATGCCGATCCCGTAGAGCCCGCCGGCCAGCCGACCCTCGCGCCACACCTCGACCGAGTGGGCCCAGCCGAGGCGGTGCAGCTCGGCGTACGCCTGCTTGATCCGGCGGTCGATCCAGCCGTGCGGGCGCCCGGGGTCGGCGCAGCCGTCGACGACCTCGTCGAAGGCCGCGTCGACCGTGACCTCGAAGTCGCGGCGGCTGCGGCGAAGCGACCGGGAGACGTGCAGCCGGTCCAGCGGCAGCACCCCGCGGCGGGCGGGGCTCCACCAGCCGATCGTGCGCCGGTCCTCGGGCATCGGGAACAGCCCGGCCCGGTAGGCCGCCAGCACCGTGCCCGGCTCCAGGTCGGCGCCGAGCGCGATCAGGTCGCCGTCGTCCTCGGGCAGCGCGGCCAGCTCCTCCAGCGTCGGCAGCACCCAGCGGCTGGGTGGCGGCTCGACGGCGGGACGGGACACATCTTGAACGGTACGACGCTCAGGCCCCGCGGTGGTGGTCGTGTGCCCCAGACATCGCCTGGACGAGTCCTCAGGCACACGACCCGACTCCCGGGATCCGCCGGCACCGGGGCCCGGCCGCCCCGCACGTCACCGCCCCGGCGTTGGCCCCGGATGGTTGGATGGGCGCATGGCCAACGCGTGGACGAAGGGAGCCGCAGCCGGTGTCGCGCGCACGCTCGCGCCGAAGGCACCGGGGCTCGCGCCCGGGCTGACCGAGACGTTCGTCCGCGAGGCGCTGCACCGCGCCATCCACGGCATCGGGCCGCTGAAGCCCGCGGCGCACGCCGCCGAGGAGCAGCTGCGCGAGCAGAGGGGCAACCGCGACAAGGCGGTCCGCGAGGTCATCGAGAACAACGTGATGCACGCCAGCGTCGAGGGGTTCGTGACCAACCTCGGCGGCCTCGTCGCCGCCGCGGTCACCGCGCCCGCCAACATCGCCGCGGTGACCATCATCCAGTCGCGGATGGTGGCCGGCATCGCCCACCTGCGCGGCTACGACCTGGCCGACCCCCGCGTCGGCAACGCCATCACCGTCACCCTCCTCGGCGAGGACTCCGTCGCGGCGCTGCTCAGGGCCCGCCGGATCCCCGCGCCGCCGATGGCGATCGCCACCGCGCCCGTGCTCGACCCCGACATGGACAAGCTGGTCGCCGGGGTGCTCGCCGGCGAGCTGATCACCCGCGTGGTCGGGAAGCGGATGGTCACCACCGTCGGCCGCAAGGTCCCGCTGCTCGGCGGCGGCGTCGGCATGGTCACCGACGGCCTGGCGACCTACAAGATCGGCCGGTACGCCGCCCGCGAGCTGCGGCCGCGCACGGCAGGCCTGCTCAGCCGCGCCGGCTGAGCGCGGTCGGCACTCACACCCCACCGGCGAGCGCGCGGACCACGGCCGACGGGCTGGGCCGCCCGAGCTGCCCGGCCATCCACGCGCTGGTCGCGACCACGGCGTCCAGGTCGACGCCGTGCTCGATGCCGAGGCCGGTGAGGAACCACAGCAGGTCCTCGGTGGCGAGGTTGCCGGTGGCGCTGTGCGCGTACGGGCAGCCGCCCAGCCCGCCGGCGCTGGCGTCGTACGTCGTCACACCGGCCTGCAGGCCCGCGTGGACGTTGGTCAGCGCCTGGCCGTAGGTGTCGTGGAAGTGCAGGGCGAGCCGCTCGGGGCCGACCCCGGCCTCGCCGAACGCGGCGACCAGCTCCTTGACGTGGCCGGGCGTCGCGACGCCGATCGTGTCGCCGAGGCTGAGCTGGTCCGCGCCGAGGTTGAGCAGGTGGGTGCCGACGCCGACCACCTGGCCGACCGGGACCGGCCCCTCCCACGGGTCGCCGAAGCACATCGAGACGTAGCCGCGCACCGTCATGCCGGCGTCGACGGCCCGCGCCATCGTCGGCTGGAACATCTCGAACTGGCCGGTCAGCGTGCGGTTGAGGTTCTTCCCCGCGAACGTCTCGGTGGCGCTGGCGAAGACCGCGACGTGGCGCAGCCCGAGCTCGTAGGCGCGCTCGAAGCCGCGCTCGTTGGGTACCAGCACCGGCAGCTCGCGGGCGGGGTCGCCGAGGTCGGCGACCAGGCCGGTCATCAGCTCGGCGGCGTCGGCGAGCTGGGGCACCCACTTCGGGTGCACGAAGCTGGTCGCCTCCACGATCGGCAGCCCGGCGGCGAGCAGGCGGCGCACGAACTCCGCCTTCACCTCGGTCGGCACCGTCGTCGCCTCGTTCTGCAGGCCGTCGCGCGGGCCGACCTCGTAGATCGTCACCCGCTCCGGCAGCCCCGGCTCCGGGACCACCATCGGCAGCGGCCGGCCGGCCCCGCTCACGACGCCTCCACGACGAAGAGCGGGGCGCCGAGGGCGACCTGGTCGGCGACCGCGGCGGTCACGTCGGTGACCACGCCGTCGTACGGCGCCTTCAGCGCCAGCTCCATCTTCATCGCCTCGACCACGCCGAGCACCTGCCCCTCGCTGACCCGGTCGCCGGCCGCGACGCGGACGTCCAGCACGGTACCGGGCATCGGGGAGACCACCGTCCCGTCGCCCGCCCCGGTGCCGTGGTCGGTGGTGGCCTCGGCCCGGGTGAAGACGCGGCGCTGGCCGCGGTGGACGAGCTCGACGCGGTGCTGGCCGACGTGCGCGTGGACGCCGGCCGGGGCCGGCGCGACGGGCGCGGGCAGCGTGACGGTGCCGTCGGTGAACTCGACGACCGCCGGGGCCGGCGCCGCGCCGAGGCGGAAGCCGTCGGAGGCGAACGGCCCGGCTTGGACGCGCTGGGCGTCGAACCAGAGCCGGGCGGCGACCTCGCGGGCCTCGACCGGGTCGGGTGCCGGGACGTCGTTGCGGTCCAGCCACGCGGTGTCGATCTCGCCGGCCGCGAACGGCTCGCCCGCGGCGAGCTCGCGCAGGAAGCCGGTGTTGGTGGTGAGACCCAGGATCGCGGTGTCGTCGAGGGCGGCGACGAGGTGCCGGCGGGCGGCCTCGCGGTCGGCGCCGCGGACGATCACCTTGCCGAGCATCGGGTCGTAGGAGGTGGAGACCACCTGCCCCGACTCCAGGGCGTGGTCGACCCGCACCACCGGTGGTTGAGGTGCGAGCGAAGCGAGCCCACCCGGTGGTTGAGGTGCGAGCGAAGCGAGCCTCGAAACCACCGGCCAGTGCACCTCGGTCGCGGTACCCGCCTGGGGCAGGAAGCCGGCGTACGCGTCCTCGGCGTAGACCCGCGCCTCCATCGCGTGCCCGACCGGTCCGCCGTTGCCGTCGGCGAGGCCCAGCGGCTCGCCCTGCGCGACCCGCAGCTGCGCGGCGACCAGGTCGAGGTCGCCGCAGACGATCTCGGTGACCGGGTGCTCGACCTGGAGGCGCGTGTTCATCTCCAGGAAGTAGAACTCGCCGGTGTCGGCGTCGAGCAGGAACTCGACCGTGCCGGCACCGGTGTAGTCGACGGACTTCCCGAGCGCGACGGCGGCGGCATGGATCCGCTCGCGGACGTCGTCGGGCAGGTACGGCGCGGGCGCCTCCTCGATCACCTTCTGGTGGCGCCGCTGCACGGAGCACTCGCGGGTGAGCAGGTGGACCACGCTGCCGTGGGTGTCGCCGAGCAGCTGCACCTCGATGTGGCGGCCGCGCTCGACGTACTTCTCGATGAGCAGGGTGTCGTCGCCGAAGGCGCTGCTCGACTCGCGCGCCGCCGCGGCCACTGCCTCCTCGAAGTCGGCCGCGGACCTGACGACGCGCATCCCCTTGCCTCCGCCGCCGGCGGCGGCCTTGACCAGCACCGGGTACGCGAAGGTCGCGGGGTCCGCGTCGAGGTCGTACGACGGCACGGCCGGTACGCCGGCGGCGACCGCCAGGTCGCGGGCGGCGTCCTTGCGGCCCATCCGCTCGATCACCTCGGGCGTCGGGCCGACCCAGGTCAGCCCGGCCTCCGCGACGGCGCGGGCGAAGCCGGCGTTCTCGGAGAGGAAGCCGTAGCCGGGGTGGATCGCGTCGGCGCCGGCCTCGCGGGCGGCGGCGATGACGGCCTCGCCGTCGAGGTAGCTCGCGACGTGGACGGTCGTGTCCGCGGCGCGGGCGTGCGGGGCGTGCGCGTCGGCGTCGGTGACGACCGCGACGGTGCGCAGCCCGAGGTCGCGGCAGGTGCGGAAGACGCGCAGGGCGATCTCGCCGCGGTTCGCGACGAGAACGCTGGTGATCATGGTGCGGGGAGTCGTCATCGGGGTCTCACATCCGGAAGATGCCGTAGGACGGCTCGGGGACGGGCGCGTGGCTGGTGGCCTCGAGGGCCATCCCGAGCACGCGGCGGGTGTCGGCGGGGTCGATGATCCCGTCGTCCCAGAGGCGGGCGGAGGCGTAGTAGGCGGAGCCCTGCTCGTCGTACTGCTCCCGGATCGGGTCCTTGAACGACTCCTCGTCCTCGGCGCTCCACGACTCCCCGCGGGCCTCGATGCCGTCGCGGCGGACGGTGGCGAGCACGCTCGCGGCCTGCTCGCCGCCCATCACCGAGATGCGGGCGTTGGGCCACATCCACAGGAAGCGCGGGTCGTAGGCGCGCCCGCACATGCCGTAGTTGCCGGCGCCGAACGAGCCGCCGATGACGACGGTGAACTTCGGGACCACCGAGCAGGCCACCGCGGTGACGAGCTTCGCGCCGTCGCGGGCGATGCCGCGGTTCTCGTAGTCCCGGCCGACCATGAAGCCGGAGATGTTCTGCAGGAAGACCAGCGGGATGCCGCGCTGGTTGCACAGCTCGACGAAGTGTGCGCCCTTGAGCGCGGACTCGCTGAACAGGATGCCGTTGTTGGCCACGATCCCGACCCTGTGGCCGTGGATCTCGGCGAACGCGCAGACCAGGGTGTCGCCGTACAGCTGCTTGAACTCCTGGAACCGCGAGCCGTCGACGACGCGCCGGATGACCTCGCGGACGTCGTACGGGGTGCGGGTGGAGGTGGGGACGACGTCGTACAGGGTCTCCGGGGCCTCCAGCGGCTCCTCGACCTCGGTCAACTCCCGGTGGTTGAGGTGCGAGGCGCCCCGGCGCCGAGCCTCTCCGGTGGTTGAGGTGCGAGCGGAGCGAGCCTCGAAACCACCCTCCTCGGGGAGCGTCTCGACGATCCCGCGCAGGATCTGCAGGGCGTGCGCGTCGTCCTCGGCCAGGTGGTCGACGACGCCGGAGGTACGGGCGTGGACCTCGCCGCCGCCGAGCTCCTCGGCGGTGACGACCTCGCCGGTGGCGGCCTTCACCAGGGGCGGGCCGCCGAGGAAGATCGTGCCCTGGTTCCGGACGATGACGGTCTCGTCCGCCATCGCGGGCACGTAGGCGCCGCCGGCGGTGCACGAGCCCATCACCGCGGCGATCTGCGGGATGCCCTTCGCGGACATGTTGGCCTGGTTGAAGAAGATCCGGCCGAAGTGCTCGCGGTCGGGGAAGACCTCGTCCTGCATCGGCAGGAACGCGCCGCCGGAGTCGACCAGGTAGAGGCAGGGCAGCCGGTTCTCGGCCGCGATCGTCTGCGCGCGCAGGTGCTTCTTGACGGTGATCGGGTAGTAGGTGCCGCCCTTGACGGTGGCGTCGTTGGCGACGATCACGCAGGTGCGGCCCGCGACGCGGCCGATGCCGGCGACCGCCCCCGCGGCGGGGACGGCGTAGGGGTCCTCGCCGGAGGCGTCGTACATCCCGTACGCCGCGAGCGGCGCGATCTCCAGGAACGGGCTGCCCGGGTCGAGCAAGCGGTCGACGCGGTCGCGGGGCAGCAGCTTGCCGCGGGCGGTGTGCTTGTCGCGGGCGGACTCGCTGCCGCCCTGGCGGACCCGGGCGAGGCGGTCGCGCAGCTCGGCGGAGAGCTCGCGGAGTGTCGGTTCGGCCACGTCGTCAGGTTAACGATCGCTAACCTCCGCGGTCAACGGTTGTCGCCGGTTGCGCGTCGGCGGAGTGAATGACCGCTAACCTTCGGTCATGGCGGCGCGACGGCAGCAGATCCTGGCCACGGCGGCCGACCTGTTCGCCGCGCGCGGGTTCCACGGCGTCTCCGTCGCCGAGATCGGCGCCGCCGTCGGGATCAGCGGCCCCGCGCTCTACAAGCACTTCGACTCCAAGCCCGCGATGCTCGCCGAGATGCTGGTCTCGATCAGCGAGGAGCTGCTCAACGTCGGGCGGGCCCGGGTGGCGGCCGCGTCGGGCGATCCCGCCGCGGCCCTGCGCGGGCTGGTGGACTGGCACGTCGAGTTCGCGCTGGAGAACCGGGCGCTGATCGTGGTCCAGGACCGCGACTGGGAGTCGCTCCCGGCCGCCGCCCGCGACCGCGTGCGGGACCTGCAGCGGGAGTACGTCGACCTGTGGGCCGCGCAGGTGCTGTCCCTGCGCCCCACCCTGGACGCCCCCGCGGCCCACGCCGCGGCGCAGGCTGTCTTCGGCCTGCTCAACTCCACGCCGCGCGCCGGAGGGTCGATCTCCGACGCCGAGCTGCGTGAGCTGCTGGTCCCGATGGCGCTCGCAGCGCTCGGCGTCGACTGACCCGAACCGGGGGTCAGGGCAGGCCGAGGCGGGGGTTGGGGCGGGCCGAGCCGGGGGTCGGGGCGCGCCGAACCGGGGGTCGGGGCAGGCCGAACCGGGGGGCGGGACGGGTCGAACCGGGGGTCGGGGCGGGTTGAGCCAGGGCTCGGCCGGGCTAGCGGGTCGTGTGCCTCAGGCTGCGCTTGTGCCCCACCGATCCCACCGGACAGGCACTTCGGTCGCTTGACGGGCGTTGCAACGCCTGTCAAGCGACTGAATCACCGGTCGACCGGTGATTCCAACGCCCCAGGCAACCCCTCACAGCCCCGCCGGCACCCGCTCCAGCACACCCGCCAGGTCCAACCCCGCCGGCAGGGTCCCGAAGGCACTCCCCCAGTCCCCGGCGAACCGCGTGGCGCAGAAGGCGTCCGCGACCGGTGAGCCCGCCTTCAGCAGCTGCGCGCCGGCGAAGACGAGCGCGACCTGCTCGACGATCCGCCGGGCCCGCAGCTCGAGGTCGTCGAACGACGTCAGCTCCTTCTTGAGCGCGGCCAGCGCGGCGTCGTACCGCAGGTCCAAACCACCGGCCGACTCCACCTCAGTGAAGAACGCGTCGACCGACTCGGGCTCCCGCCCGATCGCCCGGAGCGCGTCCAGCGCCGCCACGTTGCCCGAGCCCTCCCAGATCGAGAGCAGCGGCATCTCGCGGTAGATGCGGGCCAGGTCGAAGTCCTCGATGTAGCCGTTGCCGCCGAGGCACTCCAGCGCCTCACCGACGGCCATCGGGGCGCGCTTGCAGACGTAGTACTTCGTCGCGGCGAGCGCCAGCCGCCGCAGCGCGCCCTCCTGCGCGTCGCCGCGGATGGCGCGATCGTTGGCGCCGGCCAGGCGCAACATCGCGGTGGTCGCGGCCTCGGACTCGACCTGCAGGTCGGCCAGCACGTTGCGCATCAGCGGCTGGTCGATGAGCAGCCTGCCGAACGCGGAGCGGTGGCGGGCGTGGTGCGCGGCGTGGGTGAGCGCGTTGCGCATCCCCGACGCGGAACCGATCACGCAGTCGAGCCGGGTCATGTTGACCATCTCGACGATGGTCTTCACCCCGCGCCCCTCCTCGCCGACGAGCCAGCCGGTCGCGCCGTCGTACTCGATCTCCGAGGAGGCGTTCGACCTGTTGCCAAGCTTGTCCTTGAGCCTCAGGAACCGGATCGTGTTGCGCTCGCCGCCGGGGAGCACGCGAGGCAGCAGGAAGCAGGAGAGGCCGCCGGGCGCCTGAGCGAGGGTGAGGAACATGTCCGACATCGGCGCGGAGGTGAACCACTTGTGCCCGACGATCCGGTACGCGCCCGGCTCGCCGGCGATCGGCGTCGCGGTGGTCGTGTTGGCGCGTACGTCGGAGCCGCCCTGCTTCTCCGTCATCGACATGCCCGCGATCAGTCCGGCCTTGGCCTCCGGGTCACGCAGCCCGAAGTCGTAGGCGCGGTTGGTCAGCAGCGGCTCGTACCGCGCCGCCAGCTCGGCGTTCTGTCGCAGCGCCGGCACCACGGCGTACGTCATCGAGATCGGGCAGCCGTGCCCGGCGTCGACGTTCCACGCGAAGAACTTCGCGGCGCGGGCGACGTGCGCGCCGGGGCGGTCGTCGGCCCACGGCGCCGCGTGGATGCCGTGACCGACGGAGGTCTCCATCAGGCGGTGGTACGCCGGCACGTACTCGACCTCGTCGACCCGGTGCCCGTAGCGGTCGTGGGTGTGCAGCCGCGGCGGCACGCGCTCGGCGAGGCGGCCCCAGTCCATCGCCTCGGCGGTGCCGGCGAGGCGGCCGACCTCGTCGATCTCGGGCAGCGCCCACCCGGCACCCTCCCGCTCGACGCCCTCGCGCAGGACGGGGTCGGCGGCGGTGTTGTGGCCGACCAGCGGCGGGACCTGGTTGAAGACCTCGTGCGTCATGCCGGCGATGTTACGATTTCGCTGACAACTGTGTCCATACCCGTAGCAGGAGGAAGCGTGGGGACGTCCTGGTCCAGCGGGGTGACCGCCCTGCCCGCCCGCTCGGTGGTGCTGAGCCTCATGCTCGGCTCTCACCCGGACCGGTGGAGCCCGGGCCGGTTCGCCGCGGTGGCGCCGGCCTTCGGCATCGCGCCGTCGACGCTCCGCGTGGCCCTGACCCGCGCGGTGGCCGCGGGGGACCTGCGCCGCGACGGCGGCGACTACGTGCTCGGCGAGCGGCTGGCGCGCCGGCAGCGGCACCAGGACGAGGCCGTCGAGGACGCCGAGGCGGGCGAGGACGGAGGGTGGGACGGGACCTGGGAGATGGCGGTCGTGACCGTGACCGGCCGTTCCGGCGCCGAGCGCGCGGCGCTGCGGGAGACCCTCGCCGACCACCGGCTCGCCGAGCTGCGGGAGGGCGTCTGGACCCGTCCCGCCAACCTGCGCCGACCGGCCGCCTACGAGGCCGAGCCGGTGCTCACCGCCTTCCGGTCCACGCCCACGGGCGACCCGGCCGCACTCGCGGCCGACCTGTGGGACCTGGCCGGCTGGGCGCGGGCCGGGCGGCGACTGGTGGCCGCGCTGACCGACGCCGAGGAGCCGGCGCTGCGCCTGGCCGCCGCGGCCGCCCTCGTCCGCCACCTCGCCGAGGACCCGCTGCTCCCGGGCGACCTGCTGCCGTCGTACTGGCCCGGGGGCGAGCTGCGCGCCGCCTACGCCGCCTACGTCGCCGAGCTCAACGCCCTGCTCGCCACCCTCTGAAACCCGACTGCCGAGTTGGGGGAAAGCGACCTCCGAATCCCGGATCTGCGACAGATCGCCGTGACCGCCGGTCGCGCCGCCGCGGTTCGACGGTCGCTCTGGCCCAACTCGGGTGTCGCTTTCCCCCAACTCGGGTGTCGGTTTCCCCCAACTCGGCGGATGGGTGTCAGAGGAGGGAGTCGGGGAGGTCGCTGTCGGGGCCGGCGTCCAGCAGCTCGATCAGGCGGCGGGCGCGGAGGACGGCGTCGGCGGCCACCTCCACGTCGTCGGCGAGGTCGGCGACCCGGTCCCCACCGGCATCCCCACCAGCACCCCCACCAGCACCCGAGCCAGCACCCGAGCCACCGCCCGCCCCACCGGCGCCGTCCTGGGAGGCGCGCGCATGGAGGGCGGCGAGCAGGGCCTCGCGGTCCAGCCCGCGGAGGGCGAAGAGCACCAGGGGGTCGCCGTCGACCAGCCAACCGACCTGCACGAGCACGGCGATCGCGTGCGGGCAGGGGTCGAGGTAGTGCGGGCAGGCGCAGCTGGCGGCGAGCTCGCCGCCGTACGGGAGCAGCTCGACCCCGACCTCCTCCGCGTGCTCGACCAGGTCGTGCGGCAGGTCGCCCGCGAGCAGCGACGCGATCCGGCCGGACTCGGCGGCCACCACCTCGACCAGCCCCCGCGCGGCGTCGGCGTCCAGGACCGGCACCTCGACCGAGACGGTCCACGCGTCGTCGCCGTCGCGGACGGCGGCCAGCAGGGCGCCGGCGTCGACGCTGATCCCGCCGACCTCCCCGCGGCGGGCGGCGGTGCGGCCGCCCTTGAGCTCGGTCTCCGAGTACGCCGCCTCCTCGACCGCCCGCTGCCAGGCCTTCCCCCACCAGGTGCGGACGCCGCCGCGGGGCGCCGCCTGGCGGGGGTACGTCACCCTCACGGCCCCTCGCCCTCGTGCTCGGCGTCCCGCGCCCGCAGGTCGTCGAGGATCGCGGCCCGGCGCTGCTCCTTGCGCAGCGTCACCAGGTCGCGCAGGTCGGCGTTGCTGAGCTCGGTCAGCGCGGTGTCGCCGCGGGCCAGCACCGCGTCGGCCAGCGCCCGCTTGCGGGTCAGCAGCTCGGCGACGCGCTCCTCGATCGTCCCCGAGGTCACCATCTTGTGCACCTGCACCGGCCGGGTCTGGCCGATCCGGTAGACGCGGTCGGTCGCCTGCTCCTCGACGGCCGGGTTCCACCAGCGGTCGATGTGGATGACGTGGTCGGCGCGCGTGAGGTTGAGCCCGGTGCCGCCGGCCTTGAGGGAGAGCAGGAAGACCGGCACCGGCTCGCCGGGCGGGGTCTCCTGGAACCGCTTGACCATCGCCTCCCGCTCCGCGACGGGGGTGCCGCCGTGCAGGAACTGGTGCGGTACGCCGATCGAGCCCAGGTAGTCCTCCAGCAGCCGGCCGAGCGCGACGTACTGGGTGAAGACCAGCACCCCGCCGCCCTCGGCGAGCACGGTGGTGACCAGCTCCTCGAGCAGGTCGAACTTCTCCGAGCGCCCGCGCAGCCGGACCGCGCCGGACTGCTTGAGGAACTGGGCGGGGTGGTTGCAGATCTGCTTCAGCCCGGTCAGCAGCGCCAGCACCAGCCCGCGCCGGGTCTCCTCGTCGGCGCGCTCGATCCGCTCCATCGTGTCGCGGACGAACGCCTCGTAGAGCACCACCTGCTCCCGGGTCAGCCCGACCAGCTGCTCGGTCTCGGTCTTCGGCGGCAGCTCCGGCGCGATCCCCGGGTCGGTCTTGCGGCGACGCAGCAGGAACGGCCCGATGAGCTCGGCGAACTGCGTCGCCTTCGTCGGCTCGGCGCCGGACTCGATCGGCGCCGCCCAGACCCTGCGGAACGCCTGCCTGCTGCCGAGCAGGCCGGGCACCGCCCAGTCCAGGATCGACCAGAGCTCGGTGAGGTCGTTCTCCACCGGCGTACCGGTCAACGCCACCCGCGCGGCGCTCGGCAGCCGGCGCAGCGCGCGGGCGGTGGCCGAGCGGGAGTTCTTCACGTGCTGGGCCTCGTCGGCGACCACCAGGTCCCAGCCGACGCCGGCCAGCGGCTCTGGGTCGCTGCGCAGCGTCCCGTAGGTGGTCAGCACGAACCCGGCGCCGAACATGCCGGCCTCCTCGCCGGCCGCGTCGCCGGAGATGCCGTCCAGCGAGCGGGTGGAGCCGTGGAACCGCCGGACCGGTACGCCGGGGGCGAACCGCCCGATCTCCGCCTCCCAGTTGCCGAGCAGGCTGGCGGGGCAGACGACCAGCGTCGGCCGGCCCGCCGAGGCGCCGGACTCCAGCCGGTGCAGGTGGAGGCTGATCAGGGTGATCGTCTTGCCCAGGCCCATGTCATCGGCGAGGCAGCAGCCGAGCCCGAGGCCGGTGAGGTCGGCGAGCCAGGTCAGGCCGTGGCGCTGGTAGTCGCGCAGCTCCGCGGCGAGCCACGTCGGGGCCGGCAGCGGGTCGCGGGTGGCCGCGGCCAGCACCCGCTCGCGCACCCCGAGCAGGCTGGCGCCGACGACGACCTGCTCGGCCGCCTTCTCCTGGCCCGGCCCGGCGGGCACCTCGGCGACGCCGGTCAGCGCCGCCCCGAGCGCCTCGGCGCCCGACGCCCGGCGGATGAGCCGCTTGCGGGCGCGCTGCGCGGTGGTGGGGTCGACCACGGTCCAGGCGCCGCGCAGCCGCATGATCGGGGTGGCCGCGGTCGCCATCTCCCGCATCTCCTCCTCGGTCAGCGGGTCGCCGTGCAGCGCCACCTGCCAGGAGAACGAGAAGAGTCCCTCGGCCGAGAAGGGGCTGTCCTGGAGCGGCTGCTCCTCGCCGCGGGTCGGCGCGTGCGGGTCCCGGGGCGCGCGGTCCAGCACCGCCCGGGTGGTGAGGTCGCGCCCGAGCGCGCGCGGCCAGTGCACGTCGACGTGGGCCTCGCGGAGCGCGCCGACGTGCTCCAGCAGCGCGGAGACGTCGGCGGGGTCCAGCGGGATCTGGTCCGGGACCGCCAGCGCGAGCAGTCGGTCGAGCGCCGGCCACACCTCGGCGGCGGCGCGCAGCGCGATGCTGGCGTGCACCCGGGCCCGCGGCCCGAACCCGTGCCCGCCGACGTCGCCATCCGCGCCGTCCTCGGCGTCGGTCCACAGCAGCGCCGCGTCGGCGACGTGCAACGGGTCCCGCTCGTCGTGGACCTGGAGCACCAGGCGGACGGAGCCGGCGAGCAGCTCCTCCTCGTCGGCCTCTACCCGCAGCGAGATCCGGACGAGCTCGGGCAGGCCGGCGGCGTCGCGGGAGGCCGCCTCGGCCCGCGACCGCTCGGCGACCCGGCGGCGGACGCGGGCCGCGAAGTCGCCGGCGGCCGGCGCCTCCGCGGCGGCGGAGG
>NZ_JBEGDJ010000048.1:0-30037 GCF_040191335.1 Nocardioides sp. YIM 152588
GACCAGCGCCTGCGCGTCGGCCCGGTTGGCGGCGTCGAGGATCTTGTCCATGGTGGCGGCGAGCAGCTCCAGCTGGTCGATGAGGACGAGCAGGGCGGTCTTCTGCCCGTCACGGGTGCCGTCACGGGCTCGGCGCCCGGCGCGGCCGCGGGCGGGGGAGAGGTGACGGTCGACGTCGCCGGACGCGTGCGGCGCCCGGGCATCGTGGTCCTGGACGCCGGTGCGCGTGTGGTGGACGCCGTCGAGGCGGCCGGCGGCGCCCGCCCCGGCGTGGACCTCACGGGCCTCAACCTGGCCCGGGTGATCGCCGACGGGGAGCAGATCCTGGTCGGGCGGCCGGCCTCGCCCGCCGCGGCGCCCGTGGGTGCGGCCGGCGGCGTGCCGGTCCTGGTCAACGTCAACCTCGCCGGCGCCGAGGAGCTCGAGACGCTCCCGGAGGTCGGCCCCGTGACGGCGGCGGCGATCATCGCGTGGCGGGCCGAGCGGGGTGGCTTCGCCAGCGTGGAGGAGCTCCTCGAGGTCGACGGGATCGGTGAGAAGACGCTGGCCACCCTCCGACCGCACGTGACGGTCTGAGCGTGCCCGACGACCTCCGGGTCCCGCTCCTCGGCGCGGCGGCCTGGGCGGGCGGCATCGCCGTCGCGGCGCTCGGCGGCACCGGCTGGTGGCTGGTCGCGGGCACCGGGTCCGTCGCGGTCGTCGGGGCCGCCCTGGTCGGCGGCCCCGGTGGCACCCGGCCCGCGCCGGGCCGCCCGCGGTGGCTGCTCGCGCTGGCGCTGGTGGCGCTCGCGGTCGCCACCAGCGGCCAGGTGCGCCACCGCGCCGCCGAGCACGGACCGCTGCGCGACCTCGGCGAGGAACGCGCGGTCGCGTTCGTGACCGGCACGGTCGCCTCGGACCCGCGGCTCCTGGACGGCCCCTGGGGTGAGCGGGCGGCGCTGCGCCTGCGGGTGAGCGAGGTCGTGGCGCGCGGCGCGACGCTCCGCCTGGGCGCCACGGTGCTCGTGCTCGGCGACCCGGCCTGGGCGGACGTGCCGCTCGGCGCGACCGTGCACGCCCGGGGCCGGCTGGCCGCCGCGGACGATCCCGACCTCGCCGCCCTCCTCACCGGTGCGCCGCCGCCGCGCGAGGTGCGCCCGCCCGACGTCTGGTGGCGGGCAGCCGGCGCGGTGCGGGCCTCGGTGCGCGACGCGGTCGCCCACCGGCCCGCCGAGCAGCGGGCGCTGGTGCCGGCGCTGGTGGACGGCGACGACGCGGCCCTCCCCGACGACCTGGTCGCCGACTTCCGCGCCACGGGGCTGACCCACCTGACGGCGGTCAGCGGCACCAACCTCACCCTCCTGGTCGGCCTGCTGCTCGTGGTCGCCAGGACCGCCGGCGTGCGCGGTCGGTGGCTGCGCCTGGTGGCAGCCGTCGGGATCGTGGGCTTCGTGCTGGTGGCCCGCACCGAGCCCAGCGTGCTGCGCGCGGCCGCGATGGGGACGGTGGGCCTCTTCGCGCTGGGCACGGACGGGCGGCGCCGCGGCCTGCGGGCGCTCGGGGTGGCGGTGGTCGGCCTCCTGCTCGTCGCGCCGGCGCTCGCCGTCTCGGCTGGCTTCGCGCTCTCGGTGCTGGCGACCGCGGGCATCGTGCTGCTGGTCCCCGGCCTGACCGCCGCGCTCGGGCGCTGGCTCCCGGTGCCCGTCGCCGGGGCGGTCGCCGTGCCGTTGGCCGCGCAGGTCGCCTGCACGCCGGTGGTCGCCGCGCTGTCGGGGGAGGTGAGCCTGGTGGCGGTGGCGGCCAACCTCGCGGCGGCCCCCGCCGTCGGTCCCGCCACGGTCGCGGGCCTCGCCGCCGGGCTCGTCGGGCTGGTGTGGCCGGGCGGGGGCGCCCTCCTCGGCACGCTGGCGGCGTGGAGCGTGGCCTGGATCGTCGCCGTCGCCCGGGCGGGCGCCGCGCTGCCCGGGGCCGCGATCGCGTGGGGGACCGGGCCGCTGGCGCTCGCGGTCCTGGTCGCCCTGTGCCTGGGGCTGGCGCTGCTGCTCCCGGCGCTGCTGCGCCGGCGCGCGGTCGGGGTCGGGCTGGCCGTCACGCTGCTGGTCGTGCTCCTGGGCGTGCCCGGGCGGGTCTGGCCGGGCAGCGGTGGCTGGCCGCCGCGCGGCTGGCTGCTGGTCGCCTGCGACGTCGGCCAGGGCGACGCGCTCGCCGTCGCCACCGGCCCCGGCGCGGCGCTGGTGATCGACGCCGGGCCGGACCCCGTCCCGGTCGCGCGCTGCCTGGACCGGCTCGGTGTCCGGACGGTGCCGCTGGTCGTGCTGACCCACTTCCACGCCGACCACGTCGGTGGCCTGGCCGGCGTCCTGCGCGGGCGCACGGTCGGCGGCATCGAGACCACACCGGTCCTCGACCCGCCCGACGGGGCGGCGACGGTGGCGGCGACCGCCCGCGAGGCCGGCGTGACGGTCGTGCCCGCGCGCTACGCGGAGACCCGCCGGTTCGGGGCCGCGACGGTGCAGGTGCTGGCCCCCGTCGCCGGGGAGCCGCGCCCGGGGGCCGGGGACGGCTCCTCGGCCAACGACGCCAGCGTCGTGCTGCTGGTGGAGGTGGGCGGCCTGCGGATCCTGCTCACCGGCGACGTCGAGCCCCCGGCCCAGGCCCGGCTCGCGGCCACGGTCGCGGGGGTGCGGGTCGACGTGCTCAAGGTGCCGCACCACGGCAGCCGCTACCAGGACGCGGGCTGGCTCGCGGGCCTCGCGGCACGGCTCGCGGTGATCTCGGTCGGCGACGGCAACGACTACGGCCACCCCGCCCCGGCCACGGTGGCGGCCCTCGTGGAGGCCGGGGCCGAGGTCGCCCGCACGGACCGGCAGGGCGGGCTGGCGGTGCTCGTCGACGGCGCCGGTCGCCCCGTGCTCGCCACCGAGCGCTGATCCGTACCGGTGCCGTCCAGCATGCCGTCCGAGGTGCCGTCGGAGGGGTGTGGGAGGCTGACGCCATGCGCGTCGCCGAGGTCCTGGGTCGGGTCGTCCTGGTCACCGGCAAGGAGGAGTTCCTCGCGGCCCGCACGGTCGCCGACGCCAAGGACGCGGTCCGCGGCCACGACCCGGAGGCGGAGTTCTCCGAGGCCGCCGCCGCCGAGCTGACGCTGGCGACCCTCGGCGAGCTCGCCGCCCCCTCGCTCTTCTCCTCCGTCCGGTGCGTGGTCGTCCGCGCGCTCGAGGACCTGCCCGACGAGTCGGTGGCCGGCCTGCTCGACTACGCGGCCGCGCCGGCCGAGGACGTCGGCCTGGTGCTGGTGCACAGCGGCGGCGCCCGGGGCAGCGGCGTGCTGACCAAGCTGCGCAAGTGCGCCGGCGTCACCGAGATGAAGTCCGCCGAGATCAAGCCCTGGGAGATGCCCGAGTTCGCCGTCTCCGAGGCGAAGCGGCTCGGCGCCCGCCTCGACAAGGTCGCGGCCCAGGTGCTCACCGACGCCGTCGGCGCCGACCTGCGCTCGCTCTCGGCCGCCGTCGACCAACTCGCCAGCGACTTCCCCGGCGAGCGCATCGACGAGGAGAAGGTGCGCCGCTACTTCGGCGGCCGCGCCGAGGTGAAGAACTACGAGATCGCCGACGCCATCCTGGCCGGGCAGCGCGAGCGTGCGCTCGGCGAGCTGCGCTGGTCGCTCGAGGCGGGCACGTCGGAGGTCTACATCCTCTCCGCGATCGCGGCCCAGACCCGGTCGCTGGCCAACCACGTGGGTGGCAACCGGGACAAGGGGATGCCCGCCTGGAAGGCCCGCAACCTGTCCAAGCAGGCGTCGGGCTGGTCCCCCGAGGGCCTGGGGCGCGCGCTGCAGGAGATCGCCCGCGCCGACGCGGACCTCAAGGGCGCGGCCAGCGACGCGTCGTACACGCTCGAGCGGCTGGTGCTCACCGTCGCCGCGCTCCGCGACCACCGCCGCTGACGCCGGTCCGCGACGCCGGTCCGCTGACGCCGGTCATCGATATGCGGTAACTCCGGGCCGGCCACCGCCCGGTGCCGGCCCGCGGGCTTGCCGGCCCCGGACCGCCGTGCGAGCCTGCCCGGGATCGTCCCGCTCCTGGGGAGAGGCGGAGAGCCGATGTCGAAGGGTCGCAAGACCGTCCAGGTGTCCGTGAGCTGCGGCACCAGCAAGCCGATCGAGGCGTACGACGCCGACGGCAACCCGGTCACCTACCAGGTGGTCGCCGCGCCGCCGCCCCCAGCCACCGGCGGGGTGCCCCAGGGCAGCAGCGGTGGCAGTTCGGGCGGCGGCGGGTCGGGCGGAGGCGGCCTGATCCACGTCCAGCCCCGCTCCCCGGTTGTCGCGCAGGTGATGGCCGGGATCGAGCCCGGGCTCACGTTCGACAGCGGCGTCGATCTCTACGTCGGTCCGCGGGTGTTCGCGGGGCCGCCCGCCAGCGGGCCGCTGAACGTGGTGACCTGGCAGGTCAGCGGCGTCACCGGCGCGCACCTCACCCTCGACCTCCCCGAGGGCATGGAGCTCGGGCCCGACACCCGGATCTCGTTCATGCTGGGCCTGGAGCCCTAGGGCCGTGCCCCCCGAGCAGGCCGCGCCGCCGGCCCCCGACGCCCCGCTCGCGCAGGCCGCCGACCGCCTCCGATCCGCCGCGCGCTGGCTGGTCATCTCATTCGGGGCGGTGGCGGCGGTGGCGTTCGCCGGGATCAGCCTGTCGCGCTTCGGCGACCTCGACCCGGGCGCCTCACCGGTGCTCTTCGGTGTCGCCGTGCTGGGCGCCGTGGCGGCCCTCGCCGGCGTGCTGGGGGCGATGGTCGTCGCGATGGGGCTGGCCGCGGCGAGCACGGTGGACGCCGGGGACCTCACCGCCGTGGACGCCGACGACGCGACCAGGCAGGCGCGGGAGGCGGTCGCGGGCGACCCGGTGCTGGCGCCGTGGGGGCACGATCTCGGCGACTTCCTGGAGGCGGTGGAGGAGGCCCACGAGGACCACCGGACGAAGCTGGACGCCTGGGTCGACAGCGCCGACGTCGAGGCCGTCCCCGACTACGTGAATCGCGCCGCCGAACGGGTGAACGCGCTCAGCGGCACCCTGGACGTCGTGCTCGGGGCGGCGAGCTACCTCCGGCTCCAGGCCCGGTTCAAGGTCGCGCGGTGGCAGATCGCCGGGTGGCTCGCGCTCGCCAGCATCGGCGCCGTGGCGTTCGTCTGGACCACCGGTCCGGAGGCGTCGGAGTCGGTGCCGCGGGAGGCGTCCACCGGCACCTGGCAGGTGCCGTCCGACGACGTCGCGTCGCTGCGTGAGCGGATGGGCGGCACGGACTGCCGGGCCGACCGCACCGCCGTGCCGGTCACCGTCCTCGGCGAGGAGGACGACGGCGAGCAGGTCGACCTGGTGACCACCGACCGCGGCGGGTGCATCCCCGTCCGGGTCGTCGTGCCCCGGACCCAGGTCGCGCTGGACCCGGTCGGCTGAGCCCCGCGCACGAGCCAAAAACACGGGTCGGCAGGAACTCGATCAGCTGTCGCTGAGAGTTCCTGCCGACCCGACAGGTTGACTCCGGACCGGAGCCAGGGAAGGTCAGAGGGAGGCGGCCTTCTTCATGATCGCCGACTTGCGGTTGGCGGCCTGGTTCTTGTGGATGACGCCCTTGGAGACGGCCTTGTCCAGCGCACGGGTCGCGTCGCGACCGGCGGTGACGGCGGCGTCCTTGTCGCCGGCCTCGGCGGCCTCGCGGAACTTGCGGACGGCGGTCTTCAGGCCGGTCTTGACGGCCTTGTTGCGCTCGCGCGCCTTCTCGTTCTGCTTGTTCCGCTTGATCTGGCTCTTGATGTTCGCCACGGTGTGTCTGCCTCGTGAAGATCGGGATCCCGGGGGATCGGTAAGTTTCTGGTCGGTCCGGAGGGGCATCAGGCGCGGTCGTGACACGCCCTGACGCGACGTACAAGGCTAACAGCGGCCCGTGTGCGCCCCAAATCGAGCGAGCCCCCGCGGGGCCCCGCCCGTCACCTACCCACGACGCTCGGCGAGCCAGTCGTGCAGCACGTCGCGCTGCCAGGCCTGCGCCTCGCGGAGGTACGGCGAGGACGAGGGTACCGGCTGCAGGGCCGAGGCCTCGAAGTAGCCGAGCAGCAGCGCCAGCACCACGTCGATGTCCTCGGCCGCCACCGTCGACAGCAGCGGGTGGCGCGCGATGTGCGCCTCCACGTCCAGGCCGTCGCCGCGCGGGCCGACCAGCAGGTGCAGCGAGTCGAGCCATGCGGCGCCGGCGACCGGCCAGTTCCAGTCGCAGAGCAGCGTGGCGCCGTCGCCGAGGACCAGCAGGTTGTCGTCGCGGACGTCGGTGTGGACCAGCGTGTCCCCGGCGACGACCTCGGCGTACCGCCCGGCGAGCTCGCGGTACTCCTCGGCGCGCGGGTGGTCGACGCCGTCCCAGAGCTCGGGCCAGTCGGCGAACTCCTCCTCCGCCGGCGTGAGCCCGGTCGGGGCGGGGGTGAGGAGGTCGGCCATCCGGACCAGCGCCTCGGACGCCGCCTGCAGGTCGTCGGGCGACCACGGCCGGTGCGGGGCGCGCGCGGCGACCGCCTCGATCCCGAGCACCACCCAGTCGTCGGCGTCGTGGACCCAGCGCAGCCGCGGCGCCGGCGTACCGGGCGGGAGGGTGCGCAGCCGGCGGGCCTCGACGCGGTAGGCGTCGGCGAAGGCCCGCTGCGCGCGGGTGGAGGCGGCCTTCACGAAGTGGCGGGTGCCGTCCTCGCAGAGCAGGAGGGAGGCGAAGCCGGGCGTGAAGCCGGCCGTCTGGGAGACGGCCTCGATCACCGGCGAGCCGCAGCGGCGCTCGACCATCGCCCGGATGTGCGGGGGCAGGTGCACCCACTCGAGGCGGCGGGCGGTGCGCCCGTGGGGGATGGCGGTCGGGATGGCGGTCTCCACCCGGACAGTCTGTCGGACGTGGGCACCGTTTCGCGCGGGCGGCGCGCCTCTGGGAGGATGGGCGCACCATGCCCGCAGTCTCGAACGCCGCCGCCCCGCAGCCGGGCCGCACCGACCCGTCGATCATCCGCAACTTCTGCATCATCGCGCACATCGACCACGGCAAGTCGACCCTGGCCGACCGCATGCTGCAGCTGACCGAGGTGGTCGACCCGCGTGCCGCGCGCGCCCAGTACCTCGACCGGATGGACATCGAGCGCGAGCGCGGCATCACCATCAAGAGCCAGGCCGTGCGGATGCCGTGGCAGGTCGCCGAGGGCAACGAGCAGGGCGCCGAGCCCGGCACCTACGTGCTCAACATGATCGACACCCCCGGCCACGTGGACTTCACCTACGAGGTGTCCCGGTCGCTGCAGGCGTGCGAGGCCGCGATCCTGCTGGTCGACGCCGCGCAGGGCATCGAGGCGCAGACCCTGGCCAACCTCTACCTGGCGATGGGTGCGGACCTGCACATCATCCCGGTGCTCAACAAGATCGACCTGCCCAGCGCCGACCCGGAGAAGTACGCCGCGGAGCTGGCCGGGATCATCGGCTGCGACCCCTCCGACGTGCTCAGGGTCAGCGCGAAGACCGGCGAGGGCGTCGAGGCGGTCCTCAACGAGATCGTCAAGCAGACCCCGGCCCCCGTCGGCAACGCCGACGCCCCGGCCCGCGCGCTGATCTTCGACTCGGTCTACGACACCTACCGCGGCGTGGTGACCTACGTCCGGGTCGTCGACGGCAAGCTCAGCCACCGCGACCGGATCAAGATGATGTCGACCGGCGCGACCCACGAGATGCTCGAGCTCGGCGTGATCAGCCCCGAGCAGGTCAAGTCGGGCGAGATCGGCGTGGGGGAGACCGGCTACCTGATCACCGGCGTGAAGGATGTCCGCCAGTCCCGGGTCGGCGACACGGTCACCTCCCAGCACAACGGCGCCACCGACCCGCTCGGCGGCTACCAGCACCCGAACCCGATGGTCTACGCCGGGCTCTACCCGATCGACGGCGACGACTACCCGGTGCTGCGCGAGTCCCTGGAGAAGCTCCAGCTCAACGACGCGGCGCTCACCTTCGAGCCGGAGACCTCCGGTGCGCTGGGCTTCGGCTTCCGCTGCGGCTTCCTCGGCCTGCTGCACATGGAGATCACCCGCGACCGCCTGGAGCGGGAGTTCAACCTCGACCTGATCTCGACCGCGCCCAACGTGGTCTACGAGGTGCAGATGGAGGACGGCACCGAGCACGAGGTGACCAACCCCAGCGAGTTCCCCGAGGGCAAGATCGCCGAGGTCCGCGAGCCCGTCGTGCGGGCCACGATCCTCAGCCCCTCGGACTACATCGGCACCATCATGGAGCTGTGCCAGGAGAAGCGCGGCCAGCTCCAGGGCATGGACTACCTCTCCGCGGACCGCGTCGAGATGCGCTACGTGCTGCCGATGGGTGAGATCGTCTTCGACTTCTTCGACCAGCTGAAGTCGCGCACGAAGGGCTACGCCAGCCTCGACTACGAGCGCACCGGCGAGCAGGCCGCCGACCTGGTCAAGGTCGACATCCTGCTGCACGGCGACCCGGTCGACGCGTTCAGCGCGATCGTGCACCGCGACGCGGCGTACTCCTACGGCGTGATGATGGCCGGCAAGCTCAAGGACCTGATCCCGCGGCAGCAGTTCGAGGTGCCGATCCAGGCCGCCATCGGCGCCCGGGTGATCGCCCGGGAGACCATCCGCGCCATCCGCAAGGACGTCCTCGCCAAGTGCTACGGCGGTGACATCTCCCGGAAGCGCAAGCTGCTGGAGAAGCAGAAGGAGGGCAAGAAGCGGATGAAGATGGTCGGCCGCGTCGAGGTCCCCCAGGAGGCCTTCGTGGCCGCGCTCTCCACCACCGGCCCGGCGGGGGACAAGCCCAAGAAGTGACGGTGCGAGGTCCCTCCCGCGGGGGACCTTCGCCCCTGCTCGTTATCCCCCCGGGGGGTCATCCTGGACTCGGACACAGAACCGATCCAGGAGGTGCGCGATGCGCAAGCGGGTGCTGGTGCTCGGTGCGAACTTCGGGGGCCTGACCGCGGCCCTCGCCGTACGCCACGAGCTGCACGGAGACGTCGACGTCACGGTGGTCGCCCCCGATGACCACTTCCTGTTCAACCCGAGCCTGATCTGGCTGCCCTTCGGCAAGCGCGACCGGGAGGACATCACGTTCCCCGTGATCCCGACGCTGGAGGAGCACGGCATCGGGTTCGTGCACGAGGCCGCCGTCGCCGTCGACCCGGTCCAGCGCCGGGTGACGCTGGCTGACGGGCGCAGCCTCGTCTACGACTACCTGGTCATCGCCACCGGCTATCACAACAAGACCGACGTGGTGCCGGGCTTCGCGGAGAACGCCTACACCATCACCACCCTGCCCGAGGCCGAGCGCGCGGGCGCCGGCTGGAAGCGCTACCTGGAGGACCCCGGCGACATCGTCATCGCCGCCAGCCAGAGTGCGGGCTGCTTCGGCGCGGCGTACGAGTTCCTCTTCAACACCGCCTACCAGCTGAAGAAGGCCGGTCTGAAGAAGGACGTGAAGCTCTCCTACGTCACCTCGGAGCCGTTCCTGGGCCACTTCGGCATCGGCGGCCTGCCGCACGGCGAGCAGCTGCTCGGGATGTTCCTGAAGAAGGAGGGCATCGACGCCCACATCTCCGTCGGCCTCGACCACATCGACGACGGCATGATGCAGCTCGCCGACGGCACGCGGCTGCCGTTCGCGTACTCGATGGTGGTGCCGCCGTTCCTCGGTCAGGAGTTCCTCAAGGACACCCCGGACCTCGCGGACGAGAAGGGCTACGTCCGGGTCCGCGACACCTACCAGTCGGAGAAGTACGACGACGTGTACGCCGTCGGCGTGGCCGCCGCGGTCGACGTGCCCTGGCAGACGCCGACGCCGGTCGGCATCCCGAAGACCGGCTTCCCGACCGAGCAGATGGCGCACACCGCCGCCGCGAACATCGCCGCCCAGATCCGCGGCGAGGTGCCGGAGGCCCGCAAGGAGTTCGGCGACATCAAGGCCGTCTGCGTGATGGACGCCGGCAACAACGGCGTGGTGATCCTGGCCGACAAGATGCTGCCGCCGCGCAAGCACGGGGTCTTGATCCCGGGCCCGCAGGCCCACCTGATGAAGCTGGGCTTCGAGAAGTACTTCCTCTGGAAGATGAAGAACGGGCACGTGCAGCTGCCCTGACCATTCCTGGTTGAGGTGCGAGGCGCCTCGGCGCCGGGTTGCCGGTGGTTGAGGTGCGAGGCGCCCCGGCGCCGGGTTGCCGGTGGTTGAGGTGCGAGGCGCCCTGGCGCCGAGCCTCGAAACCACCGCCGTCGATCGGTGGTGGTTTCGAGGCTCGCTTCGCTCGCACCTCAACCACCGGCAGGGCTCGCTTCGCTCGCACCTCAACCACCGGGCTGGTGGGATGGGGCCCGTGGCGCGCGTCGAGGTACCCCCGGGGCTCGAGCGGCAGCGCACCCTCGGCCCGGACTGGGGCCGCTGGCTGGACCGGCTCCCGGCGCTGGCCGACGACGTGCTGGGGGAGTGGGCGCTGACCCGCGACGGCGGCGCGTGGCACGGCTACTGCTCGCTGGTCCTGCCGGTGCGCACCGCCTCCGGCGAGGAGGCCGTGCTCAAGCTGCACACGGACGCCGACGCGGCCGAGTCCGACCACGAGCACCTCGCGCTGCAGCGCTGGCGCGGCCGGGGCGCCGTCCGGCTGCTGCGCGCCGACCCGGGCCGCCGTGCGCTGCTGCTGGAGCGGCTCGACCGGACCGACCTCGCCGACCACTGGGACGAGGAGGCCTGCGAGGTCGTCGCGCGCCTCTACCCCCTGCTCCACGTGGCCCCGATGCCGCAGCTGCGGCCGCTGGCGTCGTACGTCCTGCGCTGGCGCCAGGCGCTCGCCGAGGACGCCGGGCGGGTGCCGGTGCCCCGGCGGCTGGTCGACCAGGCGCTGGGCCTCGCCGCCGACCTCGCCGCCGAGCCGCCGACGGCGGTCGTCCACGCCGACCTGCACTACGGCAACGTGCTGCTCGGCCGGCGCGGCGGTTCCGGCGAGGAGTCGACCTGGCTGGCCATCGACCCCAAGCCGGTCAACGGCGACCCGCACTACGAGCCCGAGCCGATGCTGCGCAACCGGTTCGAGGAGTACGCCGCGCCGGGGGCCTTCGGGTCGGTCCGCGACGGCATCCGGCGCCGGTTCCACACCCTGGTCGACACCGCGGGCCTCGACGAGCACCGGGCCCGGGACTGGGTGGTGGTGCGCAGCGTGCTCAACGCCCACTGGGCCCACCGGGACGCCCTGCGGGCCGGAGGCAGGCCCAGCCCCGACCAGCGCGACCACATCACCCGGTGCATCACCGTCGCCAAGGCCGTCCAGGATTGAGCGCGAGTCGGCAGAAACTTTCTGCCGACTCGCGCCTGCGGCTGCCGACCCGGCAGAAACTGACTGCCGACTCGCGGGTCGGTTGGGGACAATGGGGCCATGGCACACCTCGTAGCGGTCAACGTCGGCACTCCGCGAGAGGTCGGCTTCGCCGGCCGCACGTCGCGGACGGCGATCGCCAAGGAACCCGTGGACGGTCCGGTGCGGGCGCACCGGCTCGGCCTGGACGGCGACCAGGTCGCGAACACCGACGTGCACGGCGGCTTCGACCAGGCGGTTTACGCCTACGCGAGCGAGGACCTGGACTGGTGGGCGGGCGAGCTCGGCCGGGAGATCGGCCCCGGCGTCTTCGGCGAGAACCTCACCACCGCCGGCCTGGACCTCAACGCGGCGGTGGTCGGCACCCGGTGGCGGGTCGGCGGGGCCCTGATGGAGGTCGCCTCGGTGCGTACGCCCTGCAACGTCTTCAAGGGCTGGATGGGCGACCAGGGGTACGACGACACCCAGTGGGTGCGGCGGTTCACCGCCGCACTGCGGCCCGGCCCCTACCTCCGCGTGCTGGAGCCCGGGGAGGTGGCGGCGGACGCCGCGATCGAGGTCGAGTCGGTCCCCGAGCACGGCATCACCGTGGTGGACCTCTTCGTCGCGCTCAACCTGGACCGCGCGCGCCTGCCGGAGCTGGCGGCGATCGAGGACCTCGCCGAGCTGCCGCGGCGCGTGATGGACGACTACCTGGCGCGCGGGTGACCGAGAGGGGCTGGGCAGTTCGACCAAAGAAACGTGCGGGGGGTGACGTCGCTCCCGGACGCGGCGTGATCTAGGTTACTCTCCCGTATCCATCGGGTCTCGGGACAGACGACATCGCGCGCAGGGAGCGTCATGGCCATCACGTACGACACCAGCTTCATCGACCACATGCCGCAGAACTGCGCCGTGCAGTTCCTCGACCGCGTGGAGGTGAACCCGGACGCCGAGGCGTTCCGCTTCCCGGTCGGCGAGGCGTGGGAGTCCGTCACCTGGCGCCAGGCGGGCGACCGGGTACGCCGGCTCGCGGCCGGCCTGCTCGCGCTCGGCATCGAGTCCGAGCAGCGCGTCGGCATCGCCTCCAACACCCGCTACGAGTGGGTCCTGGCCGACCTGGCCGTGATGTGCGCCGGCGGCGCCACCACCACGGTCTACCCGTCGACGAAGTCCGACGACGCGGCGTTCATCCTCGGCGACGCCGAGTGCCGGGTGGTCTTCATCGAGGACGCCTCGCAGCTGGAGAAGATCGAGGAGCACCGTGCCGAGCTCCCCGCGATCGTCAAGGTCGTCTCCTTCGACGACGCCGACGCCGACGGCGAGGGCGTGCTCTCGCTGGACGCCCTCGCCGAGCTCGGCGACGGCTACCTGGCCGAGCACCCGACCGCGATCGACGACATCGCCAAGTCGATCCCGGCCGACCAGCTGGCGACCCTGATCTACACCTCCGGCACCACCGGCCGGCCCAAGGGCGTGCGCACCCTGCACCGCGCCTGGGTCTACGAGGGCGAGGCGATCAAGGCGCAGGACATCCTGCACGAGGACGACCTGCAGTTCCTGTGGCTGCCGATGGCCCACGTCTTCGGCAAGGTGCTGACCTCGGCGCAGATGGCCTGCGGCTTCGCGACCGCGATCGACGGCCGCGTGGACAAGATCGTCGACAACCTGGGCGTCGTGAAGCCGACGTTCATGGGCGCAGCCCCGCGCATCTTCGAGAAGGCCCACGCGCGGATCGTGATGATGCAGCAGGCCGAGGGCGGCCTGAAGGAGAAGATCTTCAACCGCGCCTTCGAGGTCGGCACCGCGGTCGACGAGCTGACGCTCGCCGGCAAGCCGGTCCCGTTCCTGCTCAAGGTGCAGCACGGGCTCTTCGACAAGCTGGTCTTCAGCAAGGTGCGCGAGCGCTTCGGCGGCCGGGTGAAGTTCTTCATCTCCGGCTCGGCCGCGCTCAACCCCGACATCGCCCGCTGGTTCCACGCCGCCGGCGTGCTGATCCTCGAGGGCTACGGCATGACCGAGAACGCCGCCGGCGCCACGGTCAACCACCCCAAGGACTACAAGATGGGCACGGTCGGCCCCGCGCTCCCGGGCGCCGAGGTCCGGATCGGCGACAACGGCGAGGTCCAGCTCCGCGGCCCGCACATCATGGCCGGCTACCACAACCGCCCCGAGGCCTCCGCCGAGGCGTTCACCCAGGACGGCTGGCTGCGCACCGGCGACAAGGGCGAGCTGGACGAGGACGGCTTCCTGCGGATCACCGGCCGGATCAAGGAGCTCTTCAAGACCTCCGGCGGCAAGTACGTCGCCCCGCCGGCGATCGAGGCGAAGTTCAAGGCGCTGTGCCCCTACGCCAGCCAGTTCATGGCCTTCGGCGCCGAGCGCAACTTCGTCTCCGCGCTGGTCACCCTCGACCCCGACGCGATGGCCGCGTGGGCGGCCGAGAACGACATGGCCGGTGCCTCCTACACCGACCTGGTGCGGTCGGAGAAGGTCCAGGCGATGGTCGGGGAGTACGTCGACGCCCTCAACGCCCAGCTCAACCGCTGGGAGACCATCAAGAAGTGGAAGCTCCTCGACCACGACCTCACGATCGAGTCCGGTGAGCTCACCCCGTCGCTGAAGGTCAAGCGCTCGGTGGTGGAGAACAACAACAAGGACCTGATCGACTCCTTCTACAGCTGACAGCCGGCGCACAGCGCCGACACAGGTCCGGCCGCGAGGCTGCGCGCATGGACCAGCACGACGCTCACGACGAGCACCGCGAAGGCCTCAGCCACGACCTGCCCACCCTCCGGGAGAAGGGGATGGTGGGCAGGTCGTGGGGGCGCCGCGGGCTGTTCGGCATCGCCGGCGGCCTGGGCGTCGCCCTCGTCGCCGGCTGCGGCAGCGACACCTCGACGAGCGCGTCGTCCGGCGCGTCCGCCACCGGCGGCCCGGCGGGCGCCCCGCCGAGCGGTGGTCCCGGTGGTCCCGGTGGTCCCGGTGGTCCCGACGGCCGGGGCGGCGGCCCCGACGGCGGTGGGATGGGCGTCTCGCAGCAGGGCCTGGACGACGGCGACATCCCCGAGGAGACCGCCGGTCCGTACCCCGGGGACGGCAGCAACGGCGTCAACGTGCTGACCGAGTCCGGCATCGTCCGCTCCGACATCACCCGCAGCTTCGGCGACGCCGGCGGCGTCGCGGCGGGCGTGCCGCTCACCATCGCGCTCAAGATCTACGACAACGACGCGGACGGCATGACGCCGTACGAGGGCGCGGCGGTCTACCTGTGGCACTGCGACCGGGACGGCCTCTACTCCCTCTACTCCGCGGGCGCCGAGGACGAGAACTACCTGCGCGGGGTGCAGGTCGCCGACGCCGACGGCGCCCTTACCTTCACCAGCATCTTCCCCGCCTGCTACGAGGGCCGCTGGCCGCACCTGCACTTCGAGGTCTACGGCTCGGTCGACGACGCCACGAGCGCCAGCAACAAGCTGCGCACCTCCCAGATCGCGTTCCCCGAGGACGTCTGCGACACCGTCTACGGCACGGCGGAGGGCTACGAGGCGTCGGTGGACACCCTCTCCCGGGTCACCCTCGACACCGACGGCATCTTCAGCGACGGCTACTCGCTGCAGATGGGCAGGCTGACCGGGTCGGTCGACGAGGGCTACACCCTGCGCCTCAACGTGCCCGTGTAGCCCCGCGCGTGTGAGGATGCGGGCGTGCCGTCCGCATTGCCCGAGGGGGAGCCCGTCCCCGACGACGGCTCCCTCCCCGCAGCGGCGCTGGCCGAGGTCGGCCGGCGCCCGTTCGGCGTCTACCTGCACGTCCCGTTCTGCAGGGTGCGGTGCGGCTACTGCGACTTCAACACCTACACGGCCGAGGAGCTGGGACCCGGCGTCTCCCGGGCGACCTTCGCCGACCAGGCCGTCGCCGAGGTACGCCGCGCGCGGCAGGTGCTGGGCGAGGTCGACCTGCCGGTGGAGACGGTCTTCGTCGGTGGCGGCACCCCGACGCTGCTCGAGCCCGAGGCGCTGGGCGCGGTGCTGGCCGCCGTCGACGAGGAGTTCGGGCTGGCCCCGGGCGCCGAGGTGACCACCGAGGCCAACCCCGACTCGGTCGACCTCGGCCGGCTGGAGCGGCTGCGGGCGGCCGGGTTCACGCGCGTCTCCTTCGGGATGCAGTCCAGCGTCCGGCACGTGCTCGCGGTGCTGGACCGCACCCACGACCCGGAGCGGGTGCCCGGCGTGGTGGCCGCCGCCCGGGCCGCGGGCTTCGAGCAGGTCAGCCTCGACCTGATCTACGGCACCCCGGGGGAGTCGGCCGGCGACTGGGCGGCCTCCCTGGACGCCGCGCTGTCCTGCGAGCCCGACCACGTCTCGGCGTACTCGCTGATCGTCGAGGACGGCACCGCGCTGGCGCGCCGGGTGCGGCGCGGTGAGCTGCCGATGCCGGACGAGGACGACCTGGCGGACAAGTACGTGCAGGCCGACGAGGCGCTGACCGCCGCCGGGCTGGGCTGGTACGAGGTGTCGAACTGGGCGCGCGACGACGCCGCGCGCTGCCGGCACAACCTGGGCTACTGGGCGGGCAGCGACTGGTGGGGCGTCGGGCCGGGCGCCCACAGCCACGTCGGCGGCGTGCGCTGGTGGAACGTCAAGCACCCGGTGGCCTACGCCGACCGGGTGAACGGCGGTCGCAGCCCGGCGCAGGCCCGCGAGGTGCTGGACGCGGAGACGCGGCGCCTGGAGCGGGTGCTGCTCGAGGTCCGGGTGCGCGAGGGTCTGCCGCTGGACGCGGTGCCGGCACCGGAGACGGTCGGGGGCCTGGTCGCCGACGGGCTGCTCGAGGACCCCGCCGCGCACGGCGGGGACCGGCTGGTGCTGACCCGGCGCGGGCGGCTGCTCGCCGACGGCGTCGTGCGGACGCTGCTCGGCTGACCCGCGCCGCCCGGCACGCACCCGGCCGGCGGCCCTACGATGCGGTGCATGAGCGAGCCGCCCGAGAGGCCGTCCGAGCCGGAGCCGCCGTACCAGCCCTACGGCCAGCCGGCGGCGTACCCGCCGTACGGCCACCCCTCGCCGGCCTACCCGTACGGCGTCGACCCGGTCACCGGCGCGCCGATCTCGGACAAGTCGAAGACCGCCGCGGGGCTGCTGCAGCTGATGCTGTCGCTGGTCGGGATCCCGGGCGTCGGCCGGCTCTACGCCGGGAACACGGCCCTCGGCCTCGGCCAGCTGCTCGGCGCGGTCGGCAGCTACGTGCTGTTCTGCGCGATCATCGGCTTCCTGACGGCGCCGCTGTTCATCCTCTGGGGCATCGTCGACGGCATCGTGATCCTCGCCTCGACCACCGTGCGCGACGGCAACGGCCGCGTCATGCGGTGACGAAGTCGATCAGCTCCTCGACCCGGCCGAGCAGCGCCGGCTCCAGGTCGTCGTAGGACCGCACCTTCGACAGGATGTGCTGCCAGGCCCGGGCGATGTCGGCCTGGTCGCGATGCGGCCACCCCAGGTGCTGGCAGATCCCCTTCTTCCACTCGATGCTGCGGGGGATGGTCGGCCACTCGCGCAGCCCGAGCCGGTCGGGCTTGACCGCCTGCCAGATGTCGACGAACGGGTGGCCGAGGATCGCCACGTCCTTGCCGTGCGGCCCGCGGCGGATCGCCTCGGCGATCCGGGACTCCTTGGAGCCCTTGACCAGGTGGTCCACCAGCACGCCGACGCGCCGCTGCGGACCCGGCTTGAATCCGACCAGGTGGTCGGCGAGGTCGTCGACGCCGCCGAGGTACTCCACGACGACGCCCTCGATCCGCAGGTCGTCGCCCCACACCTTCTCCACCAGCTCGGCGTCGTGGCGGCCCTCGACGAAGATCCGGCTGGCCCGGGCGACGCGCGCCTTCGCGTCGTGGACGGCGATCGAGCCGCTCGCGGTCCGGGTCGGCTTGGCCGGCGCCTTCTGCCGGACGGGCGCGACCAGGATCACCGGCCTCCCCTCGAGCAGGAAGCCCGGCCCGAGCGGGAAGGTACGCCGCTTGCGGCGCCGGTCCTCGAGCGTCACGGTGTGCAGGTCGCGGTCGACCGCGACGATCTCGCCGCACCAGTCGCTGGTCACCTCCTCGACCACCAGCCCGTGGTCGGCGGGCGCCTCCACCGCGCGACCGCGCTTCGGGACGTTCCAGTCGCCGGCCAGGACATCGGTGCCGTATCGGTCTGCCACGACCGACGACACTCTCACCCCGGGCGGCGGATCCGGCGGAGGCGGCTCGGCGGGTGGTGAGAATTCGTCCGGTGCGTCCGTCACACCGACGTCACGGCGCCGCAACAGCGCGGCCGCGGCGCTGGGGGAGCATCGCCGGGTGCACGTCGCCGACCAGCTCTTCCCCGACCAGTTCTCGGTCACTCTGGGCGGCGAGGAGGCGGGCGCGGACGACCTGTTCCCGGGGTGGACGGCCTCGGACCGGTACGGCGTGGTGGTCACCGAGTCCCTCGGCGCCCTCGGTGCGGGGCTGCTGACCCAGCTCGCGATCGCGCTCTTCTACGAGGTGTGCCCCGAGCGCCGGACCCGGCGGGCGACCTACCCGGACGTCTACCTGTTCCACGTCGGCGGCCCCCACGGCGACTTCAGCCACTTCGACTTCTGGCCGCCCCGCCGGGAGGTGCGGCTGCCCGCGGGCGACCCGCTGGCGCTGCTGGAGGCGGTCAACGCGCACGCGATCACCCGGCTGGCGCTGCCCGACGGGCCGGCCGGGGATCCCGCCGCGTTCCGCGACGGTCCCAGCACGTGGGCGGAGGAGGCGTCGGCGATCGACCGGCTGCGCTCCTGCTTCCGCTACGGGGCGAGCGGCGACGTGGCGCGCCCCGACGTCCGGCTGGCCACCACCGATCCGCGGGCCACCGAGAACCTCACCGCGACCCTGCACCCGTTGGCCAGCGCGCTGGCGCTGCGCGAGGCCGTCCTCGACGGCGAGCGCGGCGCCCTGCCCGGCCCGTCCGTGCCGGCGGACATCCTGCGCTGGGTCGACCTCGTCGAGCGGCGCCAGAGCGAGGTGGCGACCGGGTTCCGCGCCGCCGCCGCGCGCGAGCACGCCGAGCGGGCGTCGGGCGGGACGCTGACCCAGACCTACGGTCGGCTGACGGTCGGCGAGGCGCTGGCCCGGATCGCCGGCTGCTGACGCCCTTCCCGCGAGTCGGCAGAAACCTTCTGCCGACTCGCGCTCAGGCGTGCGGGATCGGGCGTGCGGGATCAGGCCATCGGCAGCGTGCGCCGCGCGGGCGGTAGCTGCGCGTAGCCGCGCCGGACGGCGTCGGCGAGCACCTCCCGCGGCAACGGCCACTCCCCGGCGTCGAGCGCCTCGGCCTCCGGCACGCCGCCGGCGGCGAGCTCGCGGATGGTCTCGGCGACGGCGCCGAGCAGGTCCCGCTGGTCCTCGACGAACCGCCGGTCGACGGGGGCGCCGTGCCCCGGCACGACCACCGTGGCCGTCGTGGTGAGCCCGAGCGCGAGGTCGAGCGTGTACGGCCAGTCCATCGGGTAGCAGTCGTCGCCGAGCGCGGGCGGCCCGGACTCCTCGACGAGGTCGCCGGCGAGCAGCACGTCGGCGTCGGGCACCCGGACCACGAGGTCGCCGCCGGTGTGCCCGCGGCCCGGGTGGAGCAGCTCCAGGAACCGGTCGCCGAGGTCGATCACCGCGGCGCTGGAGAACGTCCGGTCGGCCGGGACGACGGGGGTGGCCCGCAGGCCGACCCACGCCCCCTCGTCCTCGCCCGGCAGCGTGCCGCGCCGCGCGGCGTCCGCCTGGATCCGGCGTACCGCCGCCGGCGTGCGGGCGGCGGCCTCCTCGTGGGCGTGGATCGGGATGTCGCCGTACGCCTCCCGGAACGCGTTGTTGCCGAGGACGTGGTCGAAGTGCTCGTGCGTGTTGACCAGGGCGCGCACGTCGCCCGCGCCGAGCGCGCGGACGTCCGCGACCACCTCCCGCGCCGCGGCGTCGGAGGAGTGGGTGTCGACGACGACCACCCCGTCGGACCCGCCGACGGCCGTGACGTTGACGTCGAACCAGGGGTAGCGGGCGACCCAGACCCGGTCGGCGACCTCGGTGAACCTCACCGGGACACCGTACGGGGCCGGCGTGGCGTACGGGGCCGGCGTGGCGTGCGGGCCGGTGTCGGCGCGGCCGGGCGGTGGGCGGTCAGCAGATCCCGGGGTGCAGGCGGTCGCGGATCAGCTCGCCCAGGTCCCGGGGGCCGCGGGCGGCGCGGGGGAACGGCAGGGAGCGCTGGTGCGCGCCCGCGGCGTCGACCCAGGTCAGCGTGAGGCCGTCGGGGGACAGGTCGCTCAGCGTGGCGCCGGCGACGGCGCCCGGTCGGCTGACCGCGAGGGCGGCGGCCGCGACCCGCAGCTCGCCCTGGTGGCAGTCGTTGGCGTGCTCCGCGGTGCGTTGGAGGAGGCCGCGGTTGAGCTCGTGGGCCGGCGACCAGAACGCCCGGAGCGGCACGCGGGTCCGCAGGCCGGTCCCGTGCTCGTCGTGCCGGGTGAGCAGCACGAGCTGCGGGTGCAGGACCGCGGCCGTGCGCGGCTCGGCGCAGCACGGGCACGGCTCGGTGCCGGCGTCCTCGAGCCGGCCGGTGAGCGTGAGCACGACGCGGCGATCGGGGGAGCCGGGCCTGCCGAGACCGCTGGTCAGGGTGAGGACGGCCCCGCGACCCTCGCCGGCGGCGCGGGCGAGCGGCGCGGCGGGCGGGCAGGTGAGCACCGGCCGGCCGTCGGACTCCTGCAGGGTCAGGTGCTCCCCGTCGCCGGTGCCCGAGACCGGGACGGGGGTGGTGGCGTCGGTGCCGTCGACACGCAGGTCCGCGTCCGCGGGGCAGGAGAGGATGCTGCGTGCCAGGCCGGCGAGCCTGGCGGCGTCGACGTGGTGGGTCGTGTCGTGGGCGGTCACGGTGCCTCCTGATCAATAAGGTGAGGCTAACCTAAACGACATTCGACGACCGGGCCAGAGGTGTCTCGCGCGGCGCCGAGGTGGCCCTGCTCGGCGCCGGCGCTAGGATTGGCACTCATCCGGGCGGAGTGCCAGGCGTCGCGAGGCGCGGGGCGGTGCTGCCCGGCGTTCGGTCCGGGAGCTCGTACACGCAGGGAATCAGGAGGTGGGCATGCAGGAGGACCGCAGGCTCGCCGTGCTCCGGGCGATCGTGGAGGACTACGTCGCCACCGAGGAGCCGGTCGGTTCCAAGGCGCTGGTCGAGCGCCACGGCCTCAACGTCTCGCCCGCGACGATCCGCAACGACATGGCGGCGCTGGAGGAGGCGGGCTACCTGGCCCAGCCGCACACCAGCGCGGGGCGCGTGCCCACGGACAAGGGCTACCGGCTGTTCGTCGACCGGCTGACCACGGTCCGGCCGATGAGCACCGCCGAGCGCCGCGCGATCACGACCTTCCTCGACGGGGCCGTCGACCTGGACGACGTCGTCCACCGTTCGGTCCGGCTGCTCGCCCAGCTGACCCGGCAGGTCGCCGTGGTGCAGTACCCGGTGCTGTCCCGCTCGACGGTGCGTCACATCGAGGTGGTGGCGATGACCAGCACGCGGCTGCTGGTCGTCCTGATCCTCAGCACGGGACGGGTCGAGCAGCGGGTCGTCGAGCTGGCGGAGGCCATCTCGGACGACGGGCTGTCGCGGCTGCGGACCCGGCTGAACCTCGCGGCCGTCGGCGAGACCATCGCCGACGCGGCGGCCGCGCTGACCGACCTGCTGACCGACGAGGAGCGGCCCGACGCAGCCACCGTGGCCGCGGTGCCGACCCTGGTCGAGGCGATGAGCGACCACCGCTCCGACGAGCGGATCGTGGTCGGCGGCACCGCCAATCTCGCGCGCTTCGGCGGCAGCTTCGACAGCGCGATCCGGCCGCTGCTGGAGGCGCTGGAGGAGCAGGTGGTGCTCCTCAAGCTCCTCGGCGAGGCGACCACCGGCGACACCGTCACGGTCCGGATCGGGGCCGAGGGGCCGGTGGAGGAGCTGGCCTCGACCAGCGTCGTCGCCTCCGGCTACGGCCCCGGCGACGGCCTCGCCTCGCTCGGTGTCGTCGGCCCGACCCGGATGGACTACCCGACCACGATCGCGACCGTGCGCGCCGTCGCGCGCTACGTGTCGCGGATCCTCGACGAGAGCTGAAGGAAGAAACCAGATCGTGTCCCAGGACCTCTACGAGCTCCTCGGCGTCGACCGGGACGCCGACGACGCCACCCTGAAGAAGGCCTACCGCAAGCTGGCCCGCCAGCTGCACCCGGACGTCAACCCGGACCCGGAGAGCCAGGAGCGCTTCAAGCAGGTCTCGGCCGCGTACGAGGTCCTCTCCGACCCGCAGAAGCGCGCGGCCTACGACCGCGGCGGCGACCCGTTCGGCGGCGGCTTCGGCGGCCAGGGCGCCGGCTTCTCCTTCACCGACATCATGGACGCCTTCTTCGGCGGCCAGGGCGGGGCCGGCGGTGGCGGGCGCGGCCCGCGCTCCCGGGTGCGCCGCGGCCAGGACGCCCTGATCCGGCTCGAGGTGGAGCTGGCGGAGGCCGCGTTCGGCGTGGCCCGCGAGATCAAGGTGGACACCGCCGTGCGCTGCACCACCTGCGGCGGCGAGGGTGCGGCGCCGGGCAGCAAGCCGGTCGCTTGCGAGACCTGCCACGGCCAGGGCGAGGTCGCCCACGTGCAGCGCTCCTTCCTCGGCGAGATCCGGACCCTGCGCCCCTGCCCCGCCTGCCGCGGCTACGGCTCCGTCATCCCCGACCCCTGCCGCGACTGCGCCGGCGACGGCCGGGTCCGATCCCGCCGCACGCTGACCGTCAAGATCCCCGCCGGCGTCGACACCGGCACCCGCGTCCAGCTCACCGAGCAGGGCGAGGTCGGCCCCGGCGGTGGCCCCGCCGGCGACCTGTACGTCGAGATCCACGTCGCGCCGCACGACACCTTCACCCGGCACGGCGGCGACCTCCACTGCACGGTCTCGGTGCCGATGACCGCCGCGGCGCTGGGCACCACGCTGACGCTGCCGACGCTGGAGGCCGACCTCGAGCAGGGCGCGGGCTCCGGCGTGGAGACCGAGTTCGAGCTCGAGGTGCCCGCGGGCACCCAGTCCGGCCACGAGGTCTCGCTGCGCGGCCGCGGCGTACCGGGCCTGCGCGGCGGCCGGGGCGACCTGGTGGTCAGCGTCGCCGTGGAGACCCCGACCAAGCTCGACGCCCGCCAGCAGGAGCTGCTCCGCGAGCTCGCCCAGCTGCGCGACGAGGAGCAGCCGACCGGCAACGTCCGCCCGACGCACAAGGGCTTCTTCGGCCGGTTCCGCGACGCGTTCTCCGCCCACTGAGCCGCCGACGGACCCCGCGCCGATGACCCTGCCCCAGCACCTGGTGCGGACCCTGGACGGGGTCGAGGTGGGCGCCGTCGTCACCGTCGACGGGGACGAGGCGCACCACGCGGTCGTGGTCCGGCGGCTCCGGGTGGGGGAGTCGGTGCTGCTGACCGACGGCCTCGGCCGGGTGGTCACCGGCGAGGTCGCCCAGACCGCCAAGCGCGCCTTCGACGTCACCGTCACCGAGGTCGTCGACCACACCGAGCCGATGCCGCGGCTGACGGTGGTGCAGGCGCTGCCGAAGGGGGACCGGGGCGAGCTGGCCGTCGAGGTGCTGACCGAGATCGGCGCCGGGCGGATCGTGCCCTGGGCCGCCAGCCGCAGCGTCGCCGTCTGGAAGGGCGAGCGCGCGACGAAGTCGCACGCCAAGTGGGCGGCCACCGCGCGCGAGGCTGCCAAGCAGGCGCGCCGCGCCTGGCACCCCGTGGTCGAGCCGTTGGCCACCTCCGTGACGGTGACCGAGCTGATCGCCGCCGCCGACCTCGCGGTGGTGCTGCACGAGGACGCGGAGGAGCCGCTGGCCGCGGTCGCCGAGCCCGAGCTCGGCGAGATCCTGCTCGTGGTCGGCCCCGAGGGCGGCCTCACCGAGGACGAGGTGGCCCGCTTCGTCGCCGCCGGAGCGGTCGCCTGCCGGCTGGGCACCGAGGTGCTGCGCACCTCGACCGCCGGCGTCGCCGCCGCCGCGGCGCTGCTCGCCCGCACCCGCCGCTGGGGCGCCGCCGGGGGCTGATCCGTGGCCGCGTCACATGGATCCTGGTCGCTTCCTGGCGCTCAACCCGACAAGAATCCATGTGACGCGGCGCCCGCGCACCGCGCTACTCCACGGTGAACGCCTTCGTGTCGACGGTCGGGCCGGGGCCCTCGCCGTCGGAGGGGTCCGCGGTGGCGGCGACGAACGTGTACTCGCCCGGCTCCAGCACCGACAGGTCCAGGTCGGCCGACCACGGGTAGAGGTGGTCCAGCCAGCCCTCGGCGGTGGCGAAGGAGTCGGTGACGTCGGCGCCGTCGGCGTCGAGCACCTGCCACGGCACCGTCGCCTCGAACGAGCTGGCCACACCGCCCACGGTGGCGCTGTCGCCGGAGAGCGGCTCGTCCAGGCCGGTGATCACGTTGACCAGCGCGAGCACGTTCAGCTCCTTCTGCGCCTCCGCCCCGCTGGGTACGCCGAGGTAGTCGACCTGCTCGCCGTCGAGCAGGAACTCGACCGGCGCGGCGCTGATGGCCGTCGGGTCGTAGTCCTCGCCGGTCTGCACGGTCTGCAGCGTCCACACCAGCTGCTGCACGGCGAGCTTCGCCTCGGCCGCACTCATCCCGGCGGGGCGCTCGGTCCACGAGGCGTCGGCGATCTCGACCGTGTAGGCGCCGTCGGTCCCGGCGCCGGCCAGCCCGGTGCCGTCGACCAGGCTGCCGGCCGGGACCAGGGTCGCGTAGTCGGGATCCTCCGGGCCGTCCATCAGGAAGCCGACCACGTCCGTCGCGGCGACACCCGCGTGGAGCTCGCGGAAGAGGCGCGGGCCGTGCGGGGTCTCGCCGACGTAGAACGGCGTCACCAGCAGCTCTCCGGCCGCCTCGGCGCCGTCCGTGGCCTCGCTCGCCGGTGCCGACGCGGTGTCGCTGGCGGTGGCGCTGGCGGTGTCGCTCGCGGTGTCCTCGGCGTCGCTCGTCCCGTCGTCGCCGCAGCCGGCGAGGCCGCCCAGCGCGAGGGCGGCGACCGCCAGGGTCGGGATCGCGCGGCGCATCCGGTGGCGGGGATGGGGTCGGCGCATGGCTTGTCCTCCGTGTCGGTGTCGGGAGCGGGCGGTCAGGGGATGACGACGGTGCGGTCGTCGCTGAAGAGCCCCGGGCGGTCGGTGGTCTGGCCGACCGAGCGGGCCGACGCCTCGAAGACGTACTCGCCGGCGGGCAACCCGCTGACGTCGATCGGCGGCGTCTGCCAGCCCCGGGCGTGGTCGGTGGTACCGCCCTCGCCGGCGTCGAGCAGTTCGGCGCGGCCCCGGGCGACGACCTCGCCGCCGGGGGCGGTCAGCGTCCACCGGACGGTGCGCACGTACTCGGCGAGCGTGCCGCGCGCCGTCAGGTCGGCGTCGAGCCGCTGGCCCTCGGTGGGGTCGCTGACGCCGACCGGCGCGGTCACCGCGTACTGCCGGTCGCGGGCGACTGCTCCCTCCGTGGGCACGCCCAGCACGGTATCCGCCGGGGCGCCCCCGAACGTGAAGGCGACGGGTACGGCGCGTCCCGCCGCGGCCTCGGCCGTGTAGACGACCTGCTGGAGGCCCAGTCGCGCCTCCCCGCGGGAGATCTGCGGCGGACGCCGGAGGGCCTCCGCGCCGAGGTCGACCACGATCGTGTCGCCGTCGACCTCGGCGGCGGCGAAGGAGTCGGCAGGCCACAGGGTGCGGTAGTCCGGGTCGAGGGGGCCGTTCTCGGCGGTGAGGGCGTCCAGGGCGGCGAGGACCACCGCCGAGTCATCCGACCCGCCGTCCGCGCCCTCCGCGCCGCCGGCGTCCGCCGCGTCGCCCGCCCCGGGCACCGTGGCGAACTCCCGGAACAGCCGTGGGCCGGTCGCGGTGTCGGCGATGAAGTACAGCGCGGCGGTGTCCCCGTCCCCGCCGGCGACGACGACGCCGTCCGTGGTGGGCGGGGACGCCGGTCCGTTCCCGGTCACGGGCGCGCTGCCCCCGAGCAGGGTGCCCAGGGCCAGGCCGACGGCGACGACCGCCGCGGTGGCCAGTCCGGCGCCGAGCGCGATCGACAGCCACCGGGTGCGGGCGCGCCGGTGACCGGGGGCGGTGCGGCGCCGGATCTCGCCCAGCCGGTCAGGGGGCTCGATGCCGGCGGCCGCGTCGTGGAGCGCGGCGCGGAGGTCCTCGGGGGGCTGGTCCCCGGCCGGCGGGAGGTCGGGACGGTCGGGCATGGTCAGGTTCCCCTCACATCAGGCCCGAGACGGCTCAGTACGGTCCGCAGCGCCGCGGACCCGCGGGAGGCATGGCTCTTCACTGCGCCGCGGCTGATGCCCAGCGTCGCGGCGATCTCGGCCTCGGAGAGGTCGAGGTAGTAGCGCAGCACCAGCACCTCGCGCTGCCGGCGGGGCAGCTCGGCGAGGGCGGCCAGGACACGGCGGCGCTCGTCGCCGGCCAGCACCGGCTGGTCCGCGCCGGGCGTGTCCGCGGCGTCGGTCTGCCGCTCCAGGAACCGCTGCACCACCGAGCGGTGCCGCAGCGCCGAGCGCGACCGGTTCACCACTGCCTGGCGCAGGTACGCCGCCGCGTGGTCCGTGTCGTCGAGCCGGTCCCAGCGCTCGTGCACCGCGACCAGCGCGTCCTGGACGATCTCCTCGGCCTGCCCCTCGTCGTGGACGAGCAGGTAGGAGAGGCGGACCATGCGGTCCCAGTGCCGCCGGTAGAGCTCCTCCACCGCGGCGTCGGCCTCGGCGTGGTCGTCCCGGCTCACGGCGTACCCCACCCCGGGGCCGGGAACGGGAACCGCTGCATGAAGAGCCACGCTAGTCACACGAACGAGGGACGCCAGTGGTTGACACGGCGTGGCCCCCGGTGCGGCGCGTCTGGGAGGCTGGTCCCGTGACTTCCGACGAGACCTTCGACGAGAGCTGCCTGTTCTGCAAGATCGTCGCCGGCCAGATCCCCGCCGACGTGGTGCACACCGGTGAGCGGACCGTGGCGTTCCGCGACATCGCCCCGAAGGCGCCCCTGCACGTGCTGGTGGTGCCGCGCGAGCACCAGCCGAACGCGGCCGCCATCGCCGCGTCGAACCCGGCCGCGACCGCCGACCTGATCACGGTCGCCCGCGAGGTCGCCATCGCCGAGGGGTACGACGACTACCGGCTGGTCTTCAACACCGGGGCGGGCGCCGGGCAGACGGTCTTCCACGCCCACGTGCACCTGCTGGCCGGGGGCGACCTGCCGTTCGCGGCCGGCTGAACCGCGGAGGGCTTTCTCGGTGGGACGGGAGGGGGCCCCTCCCGTAGCATGGGAGCACCCTTCCGCCGCACCGCAGAAAGACCGGATGACCGACCAACACGCCCCGTCCCGCCACTCCGGCACCCGCCACACCGTGGTGGTGCCCAACAGCATCGACATGGTCAGCCTGTTCGGTCCCGGTGACGAGCACCTCGTCCAGCTGGAGCGCGCCTTCCCCGTCGACGTCCACGTGCGCGGCAACCGGGTCACCCTGAGCGGCGCTCCCGACGAGGTCGTGCTCGCCGAGCGGCTGCTCGACGAGCTCGTCGCGATCCTGCGCACCGGCCAGGGCCTGAGCCCCGAGACCGTCGAGCGGGTGGCCGGGATGCTGCGCCAGCAGCACGCCTCCGACGAGCGCCCCGCCGACGTGCTGAGCCTCAACATCCTCTCCAACCGCGGTCGCTCGATCCGGCCGAAGACGCTCAACCAGAAGCGCTACGTGGAGACGATCGACCAGCACACGATCACCTTCGGCATCGGCCCGGCCGGCACCGGAAAGACCTACCTGGCGATGGCCAAGGCGGTCCAGGCGCTCCAGGCCAAGCAGGTCAACCGGATCATCCTGTCCCGCCCGGCCGTCGAGGCGGGGGAGAAGCTCGGCTTCCTGCCGGGCACGCTGAGCGAGAAGATCGACCCGTACCTGCGTCCGCTCTACGACGCGCTGCACGACATGGTCGACCCCGAGTCGATCCCCAAGCTGCTCGCGGCCGGCACCATCGAGGTCGCCCCGCTGGCGTACCTGCGCGGCCGCAGCCTCAACGACTCCTTCATCGTGCTCGACGAGGCGCAGAACACCACGCCGGAGCAGATGAAGATGTTCCTGACCCGGCTCGGGTTCGGCTCCAAGATCGTCGTCACCGGCGACGTGACCCAGGTCGACCTCCCCTCCGGCACGAAGTCGGGGCTGCGGGTCGTCGAGGAGATCCTCGACGGCGTGGACGACCTCGCGTTCGTGCGCCTCACCGCCCACGACGTGGTCCGCCACAAGCTGGTCGGCCGCATCGTCGCGGCGTACGACGAGTTCGACGCCAAGAAGCAGGTGGCCGACGAGGCGCGGCACGGCGGCACCCGGCCGCCCAGGAAGACCCAGCGAAAGGGCACCGAGCAGTGAGCATCGAGATCCTCGACGAGTCCGGGAGCGGCCTGGACGTCCGTCACTTCTCCGAGCTGGCCCGTTTCGTGATGGACCGGATGCGCGTCCACCCGATGGCCGAGCTCTGCGTCAAGGCCGTCGACGAGGACACCATCGCCGAGCTCAACGAGAAGTGGATGGAGAAGGAGGGGCCCACCGACGTCCTCGCCTTCCCCATGGACGAGCTGCGTCCCGGGAAGGTCAACGAGGAGCCCGAGGAGGGCGTGCTCGGCGACCTGATCCTGTGCCCGGCGGTGGCAGAGCGCCAGGGCGCCGAGGCCGGCCACGGCACGCTCGCCGAGCTCGAGCTGCTCACGGTGCACGGCATCCTCCACCTGCTCGGCTACGACCACGCCGAGCCGGAGGAGCACAAGGAGATGTTCGGCCTGCAGGACGAGCTCCTCGCGCAGTGGCGCGGCTGAGCCCGGATCCAGGCTGATTACTCGATGAGCAGTGGTGATCTGTGGCAGCTGGGAACGGCTGCCCTCCTCGTCGTCCTCGCCGGACTCTTCACCGCCGCCGACGCGGCGGTCTCGTCGTTCTCCCGCGCCCGCGCCGCCGAGCTGGAGGCCGAGGGCCGCGCCGGCGCGCGCCGCCTGGTCGGGATCCTCGACGACGCCCCGCGCCACCTGAACACCGCGCTCCTGCTGGGGCTGCTGTGCGAGGTGGCCGCGATCGTGCTGGTGACGCTCTTCTTCTCGGAGGAGATCGACGGCTGGTGGACCAGCCTCGCCGTCTCGATCGCCGTGATGCTGGTGGTCTCCTTCGTGGTCATCGGCGTCGCCCCGCGGACGCTGGGCCGCCAGCACGCCGAGCGCGTCGCGCTCTACTCGGCGTGGCCGCTGGCGGCGCTGACCACGGTCCTCGGCCCGCTGCCGCGGCTGCTGATCGCCGTCGGCAACGCGATCACGCCCGGACGCGGCTTCCGTGAGGGCCCGTTCTCCACCGAGACCGAGCTGCGCGAGATGGTCGACCTGGCCGAGGCCACCGAGCTGATCGAGGCCGAGGAGCGGAGGATGATCCACTCCGTCTTCGAGCTCGGCGACACGACGCTGCGCGAGGTGATGGTGCCGCGCGGCGACGTCGTCTACGTCGAGGCGCACAAGAACCTGCGCCAGACGCTCTCGCTGTTCCTGCGCTCGGGATTCTCCCGGGTTCCGGTGGTCGGCGAGAACCTCGACGACATCCGCGGCATCGCGTACCTCAAGGACGTGGTGCGCCGCGACTTCGAGGCACCGGACGTGGAGCTGACCCAGCGGGTGGAGGAGATCATGCGCCCCGTCCACTGGGTGCCCGAGTCGAAGCCCGTCGACGACCTGCTCCGCGAGATGCAGGCGCGCCGCCAGCACGTCGCGGTCGTGGTCGACGAGTACGGCGGCACCTCCGGCCTGATCACCATCGAGGACCTGCTGGAGGAGATCGTCGGCGAGATCACCGACGAGTACGACGCCGCCGAGATCGAGGTCGAGGAGGTGGAGCCGGGCACGTTCCGGGTCTCGTCCCGCTATCCCGTGGACGACCTCGACGAGCTCTTCGGCGAGCCCGTCAACGAGGAGGACGTCGACTCGGTCGGCGGGCTGCTCGCGAAGCGACTGGGCCGGGTGCCGATCCCGGGGTCGGTCGTCGAGGCCCACGGCCTACGCTTCGAGGCGGAGCAGGCGTCGGGACGCCGCAACCGGATCGGGACGGTGCTGATCGCGCGCGCCGGGGACCGCACGAACCACCAGGAGGAGACGGACGATGAGTGAGCTGTCGGCCGAGGACAGGAAGCTGCTGACGCTGGCGAGGGCCACCCGCGCCCGGATCCAGGCCGCCGAGGGGGCCGCGGTGCGCGACACCGACGGCCGCACCTACGCCGCCGCGACCGTCGCCCTGCCGTCGCTGCGGCTGAGCGCCGTCGAGGCCGTCGTCGCGATGGCGGTGGCCTCGGGCTCCTCGGGGGTCGACGCGTGCGTGGTGCTCGGCGACGCGGGGGCCCTGTCCGAGGGCGACGCGGCCGTCCTGGGCGACTTCGCGGGCGGGGCGGGCGTGGTCGTCCACACCGGCGACCCCCGCGGCACGATCGGCGCGACGACCACCCTCTGAGCCCTGCCGGTGGTTGAGGTGCGAGCGCAGCGAGCCCTGCCGGTGGTTGAGGTGCGAGCGCAGCGAGCCCTGCCGGTGGTTGAGGTGCGAGCGCAGCGAGCCCTGCCGG
>NZ_JBEGDJ010000049.1:0-28689 GCF_040191335.1 Nocardioides sp. YIM 152588
GCCGCGGGCAAGGTCCCGGACGCCGTGCACCGCGCGCGACGGGCACCGGAAGGTCGTCCTGGCGGGCCACTCCACCGGCGGCCTCGTCGTCGCCCTGTGGGCCGACTCCCGGCGGCCGCCCGAGCTCGCCGTACGGCGGGGGGTGGCCGCCGCAGGGCCCGCCGCCGCGCAAGCGCTCTGCCTGGAAGTGGATCGTCGCCGCCGCGGTGGTCCTGGTGCTGGTGGCCGGGCTCGCCGTCTCCGGATTCCTCTACGCGACCGGGCGCCTGGGCATCGGGCCGCTCAGCGCCGCCGACGAGGACGCCGCGGACACGATCGCCATCGAGGCGCCCGCACCCGAGTGGGCCGACGACGCGCAGCGGCAGTGCGCGGCCGACGAGCTCCTCTCCGAGCGCCGCTCCGGTGCGCTCGCCGACTCGGGCCTGATCGAGGAGGACGACTCCGCGGACCGCGGCTGGGCCTACACCGGCCAGTGGGACGACGAGGACGCGACGACGTACCTGACCGCCCTCCTGGACTGCGGCGACGACTGGGCGGCGCAGGTCGGCTCAGCGTGGCAGCTCGACGACACCGGTTGCCTGAGCGACCTGGGCCCGGGCGCGGTCGCCGGCTTCCTGGCCGTCGACACGCTCGGCCTGGACAGCGAGAGCGCCACCGCCACCGCCGGCGACACCGTCGCCGCGCTCGACGAGTGCTACGCCGACGACGTCACCGCCCCGACGGGGACCGCCCGGCCCGCCTACCGCGCCGTGCGCTTCTCCTTCGGCAGCACCGACGTGCCCAACGCCGTCGCCACGGTGACCGTCGACGTCGGCGACCAGAGCCGGACACTGACGGGCGGCACCCTGCGCGCCGACGCCGGCGAGGGCGGCGTCGAGGTCTGCGTGACGGCCCACGTCGACGCCACCTACGCCTGGGGCACGACGCGGTCGGCGGAGCAGGAGTCGTGCGGCACCTCCAAGCCGAAGCGGCTGTACTGGAAGAAGCTGGACTCCTGCGTCGACACCTCCTCGGGCCCCTGCAACTCGTGGGAGCTGTGGTTCGAGGGGTTCGGCTCCTACGACACGGTCAGCGCGACACTGCGCCAGAACGGCGGCGACTGTGCCTCGGCCAGCGGCCAGTGCACGTTCTCGGTCACGGCCAGCTCCACCGGTCGCGGCCAGATCGTGACGTGGTCGGCGCCGCTGAGCTGGGACGAGCTGTTCGACGCGGTGATCGGCAAGCTGCGCGCGGTGCTCGACAACTGAGGCCCCCGGTGGTTGAGGTGCGAGCGAAGCGAGCCTCCGGTGGTTGAGGTGCGAGCGAAGCGAGCCTCGAAACCACCACCACTGCGCCGCCGTACCGCTCTGCGGTGAACATCCGCACCGCCCCGTTCGGCGGGCGGATAGCCTGCCACTGATGAGTGACGTGCCCACCCCCCAGCAGATCCGCCGGGCCCTGGCGCGCGCCGAGCGCGGCGCCGCCCTCGACCTGGACGAGGCGACCGTCCTGCTGGCCGCCACCGGCGACGACCTGGACCGGCTGACCGCCGCGGCGGCGCGGGTGCGCGACGCGGGCCTGGTGGCCGCGGAGCGCCCCGGCGTCGTCACCTACTCCCCCAAGGTCTTCATCCCGGTCACCAAGCTGTGCCGCGACCGGTGCCACTACTGCACGTTCGTGGAGACCCCGGGCCAGCTGACCCGCAAGGGCCACGCGATGTACCTCTCCCCCGACGAGATCCTCGACATCGCCCGCCGGGGCGCCGAGGTCGGCTGCCTGGAGGCGCTGTTCACGCTCGGCGACCGGCCCGAGGACCGCTGGCCCGAGGCGCGGGAGTGGCTGGACGAGCAGGGGTACGACTCGACGCTGGCCTACGTGCGGGCGATGGCGGTGCGGGTGCTGGAGGAGACCGGCCTGCTGCCGCACCTCAACCCCGGTGTCATGTCGTGGGAGGAGCTCAACCGGCTCAAGCCGGTCTCCCCGTCGATGGGGATGATGCTGGAGACCACCTCGCGCCGGCTCTTCGAGACCAAGGGCGAGGCCCACCACGGCTCGCCCGACAAGGACCCCGAGGTCCGGCTGCGGGTGCTGGAGGACGCGGGCCGCCACGGCATCCCGTTCACCACCGGCCTGCTCGTCGGGATCGGCGAGACGCTGGCCGAGCGGGCGGAGACGATCTTCGCGCTGCGCGCCACCTCCCGCGCCTACGGGGCCGTGCAGGAGGTCATCGTCCAGAACTTCCGGGCCAAGCCCGACACGGCGATGCGCCACACCGACGACCTGGGGCTGACCGAGTTCCGGGCCGCGATCGCCGTCACCCGGCTCGTGCTCGGCCCCAAGGCCCGGGTGCAGGCGCCGCCGAACCTGGTCGACAGCGGGGAGGGCTCCACCGAGTGCCGGCTGCTGCTGGAGGCGGGCATCGACGACTGGGGCGGGGTCTCCCCGCTCACCCCGGACCACGTCAACCCCGAGCGCCCGTGGCCCTCCCTGGACCGGCTCCGCGAGATCACCGAGGCCTGCGGCTTCGACCTGCGCGCCCGGCTGACCGTGCACCCGGAGTACGTCCGCGGCACCCTGGAGCGCGGCGAGGCGTGGATCGATCCCCGCGTCTCCGGCCACGTGGCCGCCCTGGCCGGCCCCGACGGACTGGCGCTGCCCGGCGTACTGCCCCGCGGGCTGCCGTGGCAGGAGCCCGACGGCGGCTTCGACACCGGCGTCTCGACCGGCCGCACCGACCTCCACGAGGCCGTCGACACCGAGGGCCGCTCCGCCGACCGCCGCAGCGACTTCGGCTCCGTGTACGGCGACTGGGACGCGGTCCGCGAGCAGGCGGCGCACACGTCGTCGGGGGTAGTCCCTGACGAAAAGCACCGTTCCGGCGGGAATTCTGGTGCTTTTCGTCAGGGACTATCCGCCCTGAGGGCCGCCGAGAAGGACCCGGGCAACCTCTCCGACGAGCACGCGCTCACGCTGATGACCGCGGAGGGCGACCTGCTCCGCGAGGTCACCCGGCTGGCCGACGACCTGCGGCGCGAGACCGTCGGCGACGAGGTCACCTACGTGGTCAACCGGAACATCAACTTCACCAACGTCTGCTACGTCGGCTGCCGGTTCTGCGCGTTCGCCCAGCGCCGCACCGACGCCGACGCCTACTCGCTCTCCTACGACGAGGTCGCCGACCGCGCGCAGGAGGCGTGGGAGCTGGGCGCCACCGAGGTCTGCATGCAGGGCGGCATCGACCCGCAGCTGCCCGCGTCGGCGTACTTCGACCTGGTCGCCGCGGTGAAGCAGCGGGTGCCGGGCATGCACGTGCACGCGTTCTCCCCGATGGAGGTCGTGAACGGCACCGCCCGCACCGGGCTCTCGATCGAGGACTTCCTGATAAAGGCGCGCGAGGCGGGCCTCGGCTCGCTGCCCGGCACCGCCGCGGAGATCCTCGACGACGAGGTCCGCTGGGTGCTGACCAAGGGCAAGCTGCCGGCCAGCACCTGGATCGAGATCGTCTCCACCGCGCACCGGGTCGGCATCCCGACGACCTCGACGATGATGTACGGCCACGTCGACAACCCGCGGCACTGGGTGGGCCACCTCAAGGTGCTCGCCCGCGTCCACGACACCGCGCTGGAGAACGGCGCGGACGGGTTCACCGAGTTCGTGCCGCTCCCGTTCGTGCACACCTCGGCGCCGATCTACCTGGCGGGCGTCGCCCGGCCCGGCCCGACGCTGCGCGACAACCTCGCCGTGCACGCGATGGCCCGGATCCTGCTGCACGGCCGCGTCCCGAACATCCAGACCTCCTGGGTCAAGCTGGGCGTCGAGGGCACCCGCGCGATGCTGCGGGCCGGCGCCAACGACCTCGGCGGCACGTTGATGGAGGAGACCATCTCCCGGATGGCGGGCTCCGAGCACGGCAGCGCCAAGACGGTCGAGGAGCTGGTCGAGATCGGCGCCGGGATCGACCGGCCGGTGCGCGAGCGCACCACGCTGTACGGCGTACCGACCCGCTGATTCTCCGACGGTTCGCCCGGGTGGTCACGACCACCCGGGCGTCCTTCTTTTTGGGGGACTTGAGCGTGAACCGTGACGGTTGTCACGATCCAATCGACCCCGCCCTAGACGTGACGCCGATCACTCTTTATGTTGTGCGAAACAACATATGGCCCGCTGATTAAGGTGCGCGACCCACGCGACGCCCGGGCCGGGGATCGCAAGGAGGCGGTTGATGTTGAAGCGCAGGAACGCTGCGATCGTGGCGGCGGGGCTCGGGCTCGCTCTCTCGCTCACGGCATGCGGCAACGACGATGACTCCGGTTCGGGGAGCAGCAGCGACAGCTCCTCGGCCGGCAAGATCGGTGTGATCCTTCCCGACACCCAGTCCTCGGTGCGCTGGGAGACGGCGGACCGTCCGGCACTCGAGGACGCGTTCGAGGCGGCCGGTGTCGAGTACGACATCCAGAACGCCGAGGGCAACGCCGACACCATGACCCAGATCGCCGACGGCATGATCGCCGACGGCGTCACCGTGCTGGCGATCGTCAACCTGGACTCCGCGTCCGGCGCGGCGATCCAGGAGAAGGCGGCGGCGTCCGGCGTCCAGACCATCGACTACGACCGCCTCACCCTCGGCGGCTCGGCGGCGTACTACATCTCGTTCGACAACACCAAGGTCGGCGAGCTGCAGGGCCAGGGTCTGGCGGACTGCGTCGGCGACGAGAAGGCGAACATCATCTACCTGAACGGTTCGCCCGACGACAACAACGCCACGCTGTTCTCCGCGGGCGCGCACAGCGTGCTCGACGGGATGAGCAACTACACGATCGTCGGCGAGCAGGCCGTCCCCGGTTGGGACAACGACCAGGCGGTGACGATCTTCGACCAGATGTACACCAAGGCCAAGGGTGACGTGCAGGGCGTGCTCGCGGCCAACGACGGCCTCGGCGGCGCCGCGATCTCCGTCCTGGAGAAGAACGGCCAGGCCGGCAAGGTCCCGGTGACGGGTCAGGACGCGACCGTGAGCGGCCTGCAGAACATCCTCGCCGGTACGCAGTGCATGACCGTCTACAAGTCCGCCACGCTCGAGGCGGGTGCGCTGGCCGACGCGGCCATCGCGCTGGCCAACGGCGAGGAGGCCGACACCAACGGCACCACCGAGGACAGCGAGGGCGGCCGAGAGGTCCCCAGCATCCTGCTCGACCCGCAGTCCATCGCCAGCCCGGACGACGTCAAGGCGGTCATCGACGACGGCGGTCAGACCGCCGACGACGTGTGCGCCGGCAAGTACGCGAAGCTCTGCAAGGACGCCGGCATCTCCTGACCGGAGGCACCGACGCCCCACCAGCACCACCAGCACCACAGCACCACCAGCACCACCGGGGGCACCCGGGCCGGACCGGCCCGGGTGCCCCACCCACGATCCACCCGAACCCCCGGCGCGCCCGCCGCGCCGCCCCCTGGAGGCAGGCCATGACCGAACCGCTGCTCGAGCTGCGCGGCATCAACAAGAGCTTCGGTGTCGTGCACGTGCTGCACGACGTCGACTTCGCCGTCTATCCCGGCCAGGTCACCGCGCTCGTCGGCGACAACGGAGCCGGCAAGTCGACGCTGGTGAAGGTGATCGCCGGCATCTACGGACGCGACAGCGGCGACTACCTCTTCGACGGCAAGCCCGTGCACGTGCACGGCCCCCGCGACGTCTCCGCCCTCGGCGTCGAGGTCGTCTACCAGGACCTCGCGCTCTGCGACAACCTCGACATCGTCGAGAACATGTTCCTCGGCCGCGAGCTCAAGGCGGGCCCCGTCCTCGACGAGGTCACCATGGAGTCGAAGGCCCGCGAGACGCTCGCCTCGCTCTCCGTGCGCACCGTGAAGTCCGTCCGCCAGCAGGTGGCCAGCCTCTCCGGCGGTCAGCGCCAGACCGTCGCGATCGCCAAGTCGGTGCTCTGGAACTCCAAGATCGTCATCCTCGACGAGCCCACCGCGGCGCTCGGCGTCGCGCAGACGCGTCAGGTGCTCGACCTCGTCCGGCGCCTGGCCGACCGCGGGCTCGGCGTCGTGCTGATCTCGCACAACATGACCGACGTCTTCGAGGTCGCCGACCGGATCACCGCCCTCTACCTGGGCCGTGTCGCCGCCGACGTACCGGCCTCCGAGGTCTCCCACCGCGAGATCGTCGAGCTGATCACCGCCGGCCACAGCGAGACCCGCGGGCTGACCGACTCCGACACCGCCGCGATCTGACCGGGAGCCGACATGAGCACTGACACCAGCACCCCCAACCCGTCCTACGCCGGCTCCGACTTCTCCGGCGACACCCACCGCGCCGCCACCCTGGCCGAGGCGGGCCGCGACTACGTCAACCGCCTCCGCGGCGGCGACATGGGCTCCCTGCCCGCGGTCCTCGGCCTGCTGACCCTCTTCGTGGTCTTCGGCATCGCCAGCGACACGTTCCTCACCAAGCTCAACATGGCCAACCTGACCCTGCAGGCGGCCTCTATCTGCGTCCTCGCGATGGCGCTCGTCCCGGTCCTGCTGCTCGGCGAGATCGACCTGTCGGCCGGCGTCGCGAGCGGCACCGGCGCCGCCGTCACCGCGCTGGCGATCCTCGACCACGGCCAGTCCTGGCCGGTCGCCGTCCTGGCGGGCATCATCGCCGGCGCGATCATCGGGTTCCTGATCGGCACCCTGGTCGCCCGCCTCGGGATCCCATCGTTCGTCGTCACGCTGTCGTTCTTCCTCGCGCTCCAAGGCGTGATGCTGTGGCTGATCGGCCAGGGCGGCGCGCTCCGCTTCAACCAGGAGGTCCTCCGCGGCCTGGCGATCAAGAACGTGCCGCCGACCGTCGGCTGGATCAGCGCCGTGGTCCTCTTCGCCGCGTACGCCGCCTTCGCGCTGCTGAAGTACCGCCGGCAGGTCGCCCGCGACCTGGCCCGGCCGCCGATGAGCCTCGTCGCGATCCGGATCGTCGCCTTCGGGGTGATCGTCCTCGGCCTCACCTGGTACTTCAACGGCAACCGCAGCGTGAACCCGAACTTCCCGATCGAGGGCATCCCCTACATGATCCCGGTCGTCATCGTGATCCTGCTGCTGATGACCTTCCTGCTCGGCCGGACCACCTTCGGACGCCACCTGTACGCCGTCGGCGGCAACGCCGAGGCCGCCCGCCGGGCCGGCATCAACGTCGTCTTCATGCGGACCATGGCGTTCGTCCTCTGCTCCTCGCTGGCCGCGGTCGCGGGCATCCTGCAGGCCTCGTACTCGGGCAGCGTCTCCCCCGCCTCCGGTGGCGGCAACGTGCTGCTGTACGCCGTGGGCGCGGCGGTGATCGGCGGCACCAGCCTCTTCGGTGGCCGGGGCAAGGCGATCAACGGCGTCATCGGCGGCCTGGTGCTGGCCACCGTCGACAACGGCCTGCCGCTGCTGATCGACAAGAGCTACGCCAACTTCCTGGTCACCGGCGGCGTGCTGCTGCTGGCGGCGAGCGTCGACGCCATCACGCGCCGTCGGCGGTCGGCGAGCGGCGTGTAACGCAGCCATGAGCGCCAACACGCGTGGCGCCGGCACCAACCAGGAGGGGGTGCGGCGCCACAATCTCGGGACCCTGCTCCGGCACGTGCACCGCACCGGGGAGATCTCGCGCGCCGAGCTGACCACGCAGATGGGGCTGAACCGGAGCACCATCGCCGCGCTCGTCGCCGAGCTGGAGAGCCGCGGGCTCCTCGAGCAGGGGACGTCCTCGACCGGGCGCCGCTCGGCCGGGCGCCCCTCCCCCTCGGTCCGCCTCGCCGGCACCGGGCCGTACGTGGTGGCGGTCGACCTCGGTGTCGACCGCGCCGTGGCGGCCCGGGTCGGCCTCGGCGGGCAGGTCTTCGAGCGCGCCGAGGCGACCATCGCGCCCGGCGCCGAGGCGTGGCAGGTCGGCGCGGCCGTGGCCGGGCTGATCCGGCACGTGGTCGCCGTGGCCGACCGGAGCACCTCGCTGCTCGGCATCGGCGTCAGCGTGCCCGGCATGATCCGGCGCAGCGACGGCCTGATCCGGCAGGCACCCAACCTCGGCTGGCAGGACGTCTCGTTCGGGTCGATCCTGCTCGCCGCGCTCGGCCTCGACGTGCCGGTGACGCTCGGCAACGACGGCGACCTCGGCGCCTTCGCCGAGCACCGGCGCGGCGTCGGCATCGGCGTGGACGACCTGGTCTACATCTCCGGCAACGTCGGCGTCGGCTCCGGCGTGATCGCCGGCGGCATGCGGATCCAGGGTGCCGGCGGGTACGCCGGCGAGATCGGCCACCTCAGCTTCGACCCGGCCGGCGCCCCGTGCCACTGCGGCAGCCGCGGCTGCTGGGAGACCGTGGTCGGCGCGCACGCCATCGCCGAGGCCATCGGCTGCCCCGCGGAGCAGGTGGTGCGGCTCGGGGAGGTGCTCGACGGCTACGCCACGCCTCCCCGCGCGCTGCGCCCGATCGCGGCCAACCTCGGCCGCGGGCTGGCGGCGGTGGCCAACGCGTTCAACCCCTCGATGCTGATCCTCGGCGGCTACTTCCGCCCGCTGCACCGCCTGCTGCGGGCGGAGATCACCGCGGGCCTGGCCGAGCGGGCCCTGGGCCCGGCCAAGGAGGCGCTGCGGATCACCTCCCCCGGCCTGGGCGGCGACTCGGTGCTCCTGGGCGCCGCCGAGATCGCCCTCGAGCCGGTGCTCACCGATCCGATCGGCAGCCTCGCCGCCGGCGTGCAGGACGCGCACGCGCGCCTCGCCGGCTGACACCCTCCGCGCGAGTTGGGGGAAACCGACCGTCGAGTCGGGACTTTGCGACACGACGCGTGTCGCTCATCCCCGACTCGGCGGTCGGTTTCGCCCGACTCGGCGGTCGGTTTCCCCCAACTCGGCGGTCGGTTTCCCCCAACTCGGCGATCGGGTGTCAAGGGAGGTCGACGAGGCCGTCGAGGATGCCGGCGACGGCGCGCTCCGCGGCGCCGAGGGCGGCGGCCTCGGTCCCCAGCGTGCCGACGCGGAGCTCGGGGGCGACCTGGACCGGGGCGGCGAAGGCGTCGGCCAGGATCGCGCGGGCCGGGGCGAGGACGAGGTCGCCCAGCGGGGCGAAGTAGCCGCCGAGGACGACGACGGACGGGTCGAGGACGCCGCAGGCGACGGCCAGGCCGCGGCCCAGCCACTCCCCCGAGGCGACGACGCCGGCGCGGACCGCGTCGTCGGTGCGCGCGGCCTCCGCGATCGCCGCGGCGGTCGCGGCGGGGGTCTCCAGCTCGGCCATGCCGACCCGGTCCAGCAGCGCGTGCAGGCCGACCGACGCCTCCCAGCAGCCGCGGCGACCGCAGCCGCACGCGGCCCCGGGCTCGCCGAGCGGCAGGTGGCCGACCTCGCCGGCGAAGCCCCGCGAGCCGCGGACGAGCCGGCCTGCCTCGACCAGCCCGGCGCCGATGCCGACGGCGCCGGTCAGGTACAGCAGGTGGTCGGTGCCGCGCCCCGCGCCCCGGTGCAGCTCGGCCAGCGCGCCGCAGTCGGCGTCGTTGCTGACCCGCACGCGGCCCCGCCAGCCGAAGGCGGCGTCGACGCCGTCCGCGATCGCGGTGCCGGTCAGGTGCAGGTTCGGGGTCCAGGCGATGGTGCGGTCGTCGGGCTCGATCAGGCCCGGCACGGCGACGGTGGCGCCCACCGGGCGCAGGCCCTCGGCGCCGAGCAGTGCGGCGACCTCGGCGGCCAGGCCGCACAGCGCGTCCGCCACGCCGGCGGGGTCGGCGAGGTCGGCCACCGGCCGGGTACGCCGCAGCCGCACCGCGCCGGCCAGGTCGACGGCCACCGCGGCGACGTACTCGACGTTCGCCTCGAACCCGACGCCGACCGGGCGGCCGCCCTCCAGGGTCACCCGGACGGCGGGCCGCCCGCGGTCGCCGCTGCGGATCTGCTCGAGCTCGCGGAGCACGCCGGACTCCTCGAGCCCGCCGACGATGGTGCCGACGGTGGCCTTGGCCAGCCCGGTCCGGGCGGCCAGCTCGGCACGGCTGGCCGGCCCGTCGGCGCGCAGCGAGCGCAGCACCGACGCGGCGTTGCGCCGGCGCAGGAGCTCCGCGCCGGCGCCGCCGGTCGTCCGTGCCTCGTCCACTGGCTCCCCCGCGGGTGGTCCGGCGTCAGCGCACGCCGTAGAGGTGCTCGAGCGCGAGCTGGTCGAGCTTCTCGACCGCGGCACCCTGGGCGCCCAGGACCTCGGGGTCGGGCAGCTCCCACTCGAGCAGCTGCTCCCAGCCCTCGCCCTCGCCCAGGGTCGGCTGGGCGAGCTCGGGGAGCTTGGCGGCCTCGAGCGCGGCCTGGACCTCGGGGTCGGCGCGGAACGCCTTCACCTTCTCGCGCAGGATGAGGTAGTTGCGGATGTTCGCCTCGGCGGTCACCCAGACGCCGTCCTCGTCCTCGATGCGCGAGGGCTTGTAGTCGAAGTGGACCGGGCCGTCGTAGCCGCCGGCGAGCAGGGTGTCGACCACCCAGAACGCGCCGCGCACGTTGCCGGCGCCGAAGCGCAGGTCCTGGTCGTACTTCGGGCCGTTCTGGCCGTTGAGGTCGATGTGGTAGAGCTTGCCCGACCACAGCGCCTGGGCGTACCCGGCGGCCGCGTTGAGGCCGGCCATCTCCTCGTGGCCGATCTCCGGGTTCACGCCGACCAGCTCGGGGCGCTCGAGCTCGTTGATGAAGGCGAGCGCGTGGCCGACGGTCGGCAGCAGGATGTCGCCGCGGGGCTCGTTGGGCTTGGGCTCGATCGCGAACTTGAGGTCGTAGCCCTGGTCGACGACGTACTGGCCGAGGATGTCGAAGGCCTCCTTCATCCGGTCCAGCGCGACCCGGGTGTCCTGCGAGGCGCCGAACTCGGCGCCCTCGCGGCCGCCCCAGGCGACGTACACCTTGGCGCCGAGCTCGGCGGCGAGGTCGACGTTGCGCATCACCTTGCGGATCGCGTAGCGGCGGATGTCGCGGTCGTTGTTGCTGAACGCGCCGGCCTTGAAGATCGGCTGGCCGAAGAGGTTCGTGGTCGCGGTGGTGACGACCAGGCCCGTGTCGGCCAGCCCCTTCTTGAACCGCTCGATGATCGCGTCGCGGGTGGCGTCGTCGCTGCCGAACGGGATCACGTCGTCGTCGTGGAAGTTCACGCCGTAGGCGCCGATCTCGGCCAGCTTCTCCAGCGCGTGGACGGTGTCCATCGGGGGACGGGTGGCGACGCCGAACGGGTCGACGCCCTGCCAGCCGACGGTCCACAGACCGAAGGAGAACTTGTCCTCGGGGGTGGGGGCGGGGATCGAGATGGTCATGGGAGGTCTCACTTCCTTGTGGGGGTGGGCGGAACGAGTCGGGGGGTCAGGGCAGGGCGGGCGCGGCGTCGCGCAGCGCCGCATAGGCGTCGCGTACGCCGGGGGTCGGAGCCGCCTCGAGCACCGTCGTGCCGGAGGCGGCCCAGGTGGGCGCCTCGGCGGCGCCGGAGAGCGCCCAGGCGGCCTGGCGGGCGGCGCCGAGGGCGACGTACTCGCCCTCGGGCGGGAGCAGGACGGGGCGTCCGAGGATGGCGGGCGCCAGCGCGCGCACCGCGGGGCTCCTGGTGGCGCCGCCGACCATCATCAGCCGCCGCGGCTCCTCGCCCGTGTGGGCGACCAGGGCGTCGACGGCGTCGGCCAGCGAGCAGAGCAGCGCCTCGACCGCGGCCCGGGCCAGGTCGGCGCGGGTGGTCCGGGGGCTCAGCCCGCTCCAGGTGCCGGTCGCGTCGGGGCGGTTGGGGGTGCGCTCGCCGCCGTAGTACGGCAGCACGCTGACCCCGCCCGCGCCGGGCGTCGAGGCCAGCGCGAGCTCGGCGAGCCCGGCGTGGTCGACGCCGAGCAGCCGCGCCTGCAGGTCGAGGATGCCGGCGGCGTTCATCGTGGTCACCATCGGCAGGAAGTTGCCGGTGGCGTCGGCGAAGCCGGTCACGGTGCCGGTGCCGTCGGCGATCGGCGCGGTGCTGATCGCGGAGGCCACACCCGAGGTGCCGATCGAGACCAGCACGTCGCCGGGGGCGAGCGCCATCCCGAGCGCGGCGGCCATGTTGTCGCCGGTGCCGGCGGCCACGACCTGGCCGCGCGGGGTGTGGGCGGCGACGGCGCCGGGGGCGAGCACCGTGGGCAGCGCCGGGAGGTGGCCCAGCGCGGCCTCGGCGAGGTCGGCGCGCCACCCGCCGCCCGCGGTGTCGAAGTAGCCCGTGCCCGAGGCGTCGCCGCGGTCGGTGAAGGCCGGGGCGTCGGGGGTGCAGGCGTAGCGGGAGACGTAGTCATGGGGCAGCAGGACGGACGCGACGCGGGCCGCGTGCTGCGGCTCGTGGTCGCGCAGCCAGCGCAGCTTGGAGGCGGTGAACGAGGCGACCATGACGCTGCCGATCGCGTCGGCGCACGCCTGCTGGCCGCCCATCTCCTCGATCAGGTCGCGGGCCGCGCCGGCGCTGCGGGTGTCGTTCCACAGCAGCGCCTCGCGGACCGGCTCCCCCTTGTCGTCCAGGGCCACCATGCCGTGCTGCTGGCCACCGACGGCCAGCGCGTCGGCGCGCTCGAGGAGGCCGCCGGTGGCCTCGTCGAAGGCGGCCAGCCACGCGCGGGGGTCGACCTCCGTGCCGGGCGGGTGGGGGGCGGTGCGCTGGTCGAGGACGGTGCCGTCGTCGCCGTCGACGAGGACCGCCTTCGTGGACTGCGTCGAGGAGTCGACGCCGAGGACAAGGGCCATGACGACTATTTAATACGACACTTGAACTAAGTCAAGATCGGCCGCCTCGCGACCGCTCCGACGGCACGGTGGTGGCGGCGTCAACAAATTCCAGGCATGACCGGGTGCACACCTGGGTAGGTGGTCCGTGCACCCCGCAGCGCGATCCGCTGCGGGCGCAAACCAACGGCGAGCCCCCCACCGGGGCTCCGACATAGAGGAGTGGAAGCAATGGCGTTCATCTTGTGGCTGATCGCGGTGGTCCTGGTCGTGGCCGGCATCATCCGGCTCGTCCAGCGCGACATCCTGTGGGGCATCGTCCTGATCGTCGTCGGCCTGCTGATCGGCCCCGGCGGTGTCAGCATCTTCGGATAGCCCGCTCCGCCCCGTACGACGGCGACCGCCCACCCGGGCGGTCGCCGTCGGCGCTTCCTCAGCTCGGTGGATCCGGGCTCAGCCGTCCCGGATCCCCCGGTAGATCCCGCGGCGCACCACCCAGGGCCGCAACCCCTGGTCCACCACGAACCGGCCGAGCCGGAACGGCCGCCCCGACGGCGCGTAGACGCGCAGCCCGTCCGGCTGGTAGCCGAGCACCGAGCCCCAGCGGTGCCGCGGCGCGCGGAACTCGGCCAGCTCCGCGCCCGCCAGCAGGGCGTGGACGTTGCGGGCCACCAGCCGGTCGGCCCGGTTGCGCGCCGAGGAACGCAGCGGGTCGGTGGCGGCGACGTCCCCGACGGCGAAGATGCGCGGGTCCGCCGTCTGCAGGGTCGGCCCGACCCGCACGAAACCGTCGTCGTCGAGCAGCTCGCGCGGCAGCCAGCCGCTGTTCGGCCGGACCCGCCCGATCGCCCAGAGCACCGCGTCCGCCCCGACCGGGTCCTGGCCGGTGCTGAACTCGACCGGGCCGACGGTGATCCGGTCCGCCCCCGTCGCCGGTACGACGGCGCGGTGGCCCGGGTGCAGGCCGACCCCCCGTTCGCGGAGCAGCCGGGAGACGTCCGCCCACACGCGCCCGTGGTGCGAGGGCAGCGCGCGCTCGCCCGGGTAGTACAGGTCCACCCGCTTGCCGGGCCACCGGGCGGCCAGGTTGTAGGCGCTGCCGACCGCCGCCGCTCCCCCGCCGACGACGGCGACCGCGCCCGCGGCGGCGAGTTCGCTGTGCGCCCGCTCCAGGTCCGCGGCCACGTCGTCGGCGGACTGCAGGACCGGCCGGCGCCAGAACCCGTTGCTCACCCCGGTGCTCACCACCAGCGCGTCGTAGGGCTCGGCGCGTTCGCGGCCGTCGGCCCCGGTCAGGTGCACCAGCCGCCGGCGGCGGTCCAGGCCGGTCACCTCTCCGTGCACCGCGCGCACCCGGTCGAGGCGCCGGAACCGGCCGAACTCGACCCAGTAGTCGCGGGCCCACTCCTCGGGACGGGCCAGCCGCAGCCCCAGCTCCTGGCCGCTGACCAGCGCCGGCGCCGTCGAGATGCCGACCACGTCGACGCGTCGCGAGAGGTGGATCGCGGTCAGCACGCCGGTGTCCCCCAGGCCCGCGACCACCACCCGGGGTCGCGCCCGGCCGACCTCCCGGCCGGGCTCCCGCCCACGACCGCCGGCCACGGCGCTCAGCCCCGCACCGCGGGTCGCTGCGGCCGCTGCCACCGGGGCGGCCGGGGCACCAGCCGGGGCACCCGGGCCACCACGTCGGCGTACCCGGGACGGCGCTCGAGGCTGCGCTGCTCCATCATCGGGATGCTGGCGCCGAGGAAGAGCGCGACCATCGCCGCGGCGCCGGGCAGGCACCACCACCAGTCGGCGGGCGAGGCCGCGATCCCGAACAGCGCGAGCGCGCACCAGAAGCTGATCTCGCCGAAGTAGTTCGGGTGCCGCGACCAGCCCCACAGCCCGCGGTCCATCACCTCGCCGGGCCGCCGGTCCCGGGCGAACCGACGCATCTGGCCGTCGGCGACCAGCTCCAGCAGCACCGCGCCGATCCCGACGACGAACGCCAGCACGTCGAGCCAGCCCACCGGACGGCCCGGGCGCGTCACCGCGACGTAGACGGGCAGCAGGCCGAGGAAGACCTGCAGGGTGGGGATGACGTGGATCGCCATCAGGTCCACGGCCAGCTCGTGGCGACCCGCGCGCTCGCGCAGCAGCGGGTAGCGCCAGTCCTCGTGGTGCAGGCCCGGGAAGGAGATCGCCCAGTTCGCGGTGAGCCGCACCGCCCACACGGCGATCACCACCAGCACCAGCGCGGTGCGGGTGCCGTCGCCCCCGGGGTCGGCGGCCAGCGCCCAGTAGCCGGCGAGGAACGGCGGCAGCACGCTCCAGTAGGGGTCGTAGCAGCTGGAGTTGTGGTGCAGCCGACTGGCCGCGAAGACCACCAGGGTCGCGATCAGGTCCGCGATCAGCCCGTCGAGCCAGAGCCACCGGGTGTCGGGGCCCGCCACGAGCCAGAGCGTCGCGCCCCCGAACGCCACCAGGTAGGCCACGACCACCCGGGCGAAGGACGCGCCGCGGCTCATCGGTCCGCCTCCGCCCCGCCCGGCGCCCCGCGGTCGACCGGGATCGGGCCGACCATCGCCTCGGCCGCCCCGAGCGCCACGAAGCCGCTCAGCACCTTGTCGATCAACGAGGCGAGCAGGTTGGCACCGAAGACGGAGACCAGCAGCCCCACGTGCAGGCCGAGGAAGGTGTCGGTCATCCGGTCCGAGCCGTGCTGTGTGTGGCCGTGGAAGCCGTAGACGAGGATCGGGGTGGCCAGCACGGTGCAGACCACGGCGACGCCGACGCAGAGCAGCAGGAAGCGCGGCACCGACCGGTGCAGCCCGTAGCGCCGGACGCCGTAGCCCCACAGCAGCGCGCCGGCCACGTTGCACACCGCGAACGGCAGGGACGTCGGCGCGATCAGCGCCCCGCGGACCAGGTTCGTCGCCGCGCCGACGCCGGCACCCCACCAGGGCCCGAGCGCGATCGCCACGAACGCGGTCCCGGCCATGTCGAGGTAGAGGGGGACGTCGAGGAAGTCGGCCAGCAGCCGCCCGAGCAGGTTGACCGCGATCGCGCCGGCGAGCACCGCCACGACCACCCGGGCCGGCAGGCGCCGCACCGCGACCGCCGTGCCCGGGGCCACCTCCTCCGGACCGGCGACGGGCGCCGGCGGCTCCGGTACGTCGGCACCGAGCCCCGCGGCCGGGTCGACGGTCCCGGCGGCCGGCACCTCCACGGTCGGGGACGCCGCGGCGGCGGCGCCGCCCGCGGCGGCCACGCACCTCGCCTGCCAGGCGGCCACCGTCTCGTCGTCGCCCCCCAGCGCGCGCACGATCTCGCCGACCAGCGCCGGGTCGACCCGGCGGCGGCCGGTCCGGAAGGCGTCGTACACGGTCGTGCGGCCCGGCACCCCGAACGCGTTCGTGCCGCCCGCACCCCGTCGGTGCTCGCCGATCGTGCGCACGATCTCGGCGTACGACGGATTCCCCGCCGCCGCCCGCATCTGCTGCAGCCCGACCGCGATGTCGTCGAACTTCCCCGCCGAACGCCGCCCCCATGGCTCGGTCTCCCCCACCGCGATGTCCCCCCTCGACTCCTCGGAATGAGCCGGACGGTACCGATAGGAAGAACGCTGTTCGGGATTGTTCGGATTCCTGCGGTTCGGTGGACGAACCGACCTCGTCGGGCCACGCTCGATCCCGAGCGGCACCGGGGACAGCGGCGCTCTCCGGCACTGGGGGGCCGGGGAGCGCCGCGCTACCGGGCGCGGATCCCTCTCGCGCGGGCGACCGTCGATCCGGGCGATGCGGTTGTCCACTGCGGGCGGTCTGCGCCGCTCAGGCAGGCACCACGGTCACGGGGATGCCGTTGACCACGGCCGTCCCGGTCGGGGCATCCCGCACCGACACGTCGCCGAGCCGGTTGGAGTTCACCCCGGGGTCCTTCGTCGCGACGCTCCCCCGGACGCCCTCGTGCCCCCACCCGTGCGGCAGGCTGACCACGCCGGACCGGATGGTGTCGGTGACCTCGACGGGCACCTCGAGGCTGCCCGCGGCCGACGCGACGGCGGCCCGGCCGCCGTCGACCAGGCTCAGCCGGGAGGCGTCGTCGGGGTGGACGTGCAGGGTGCAGGTGTTGGTGCCGCCGGTCAGCGTCGCGACGTTGTGCATCCACGAGTTGTTCGACCGCAGGTGGCGGCGCCCGATCAGCACCAGGCCGTCGGCGTCGAGCTCCTCCGCGGCGGCCGCCTCGAGGCGCGGCACGTCGGCGAGGATCGCCGCGGGCGCGAGGTCGACCAGGCCGCTGGCGGTGGAGAGCACGCCCGGCAGCCGCGGGCGCAGCGGCCCGAGGTCGATCCCGTGCGGCGCGGCGGCGACGTCGGCGAAGGTCAGGTCGTAGGGGCCGGCCCGGAACAGGATGTCGAGCAGCCGCTCGGGTCCGTGCAGGCCGGGCGCGGGCTCGGCGCCGTTGAGCTGGGCCAGCCCCGCCGCGAGGGCGTCGTCGAGCTGCTCGACGGGCACGTCGGCCCCGGCCCCCGACGCGATCGCCGCCAGCCGCACCATCGCGTGCCAGTCCGGCGGCACGTCGGTCCCGAAGACGGGCTCGGACCAGCGCGCGATGTTGCGCACCGAGTACTGGTACAGGAGCAGGTCGTAGTGGGCCCGCTCCAGCTGGGTCGGGCCGGGCAGGATCACGTCGGCGTGCCGGGTGGTCTCGTTGACGTAGACGTCCAGGCTGACCATGAAGTCCAGGCCGGCGAGCGCCTCGTCGAGCGTGTCGGAGCCGGGCACGCTGGCCACCGGGTTGCCGCAGACCGTCACCAGGGCGCGCACCTGCCCCTCGCCCGGCGTGGTCATCTCCTCGGCCAGCACCACCGCCGGCAGCTCGCCCATCACCTCGGGCAGGCCCGAGACGCGGCTGTGCCACCGGCCGTGGCGGAACGGCCGGCGCGGCCCCGGACGGGTGTTCGGCTGCCCGGCCGCCGCCATCGGGAACATCGCGCCGCCGGGGCTGTCCAGGTGGCCGGTCAGCACGTTGATGACGTCGATCAGCCAGCTGCTGATGGTGCCGAACGCGCTCGTCGTGGTGCCCATCCGGCCGTACACGACCGCCCGCTCGGTGCCGGCCACCTCCCGGGCCAGGCGCCGGATCGTCTCGGCGTCGACGCCGGTCCGCGCGGCCACGGACTCGGCCGGGTAGTCGGCGGCGATCCGGCGTACCTCCTCCACACCCTGGACCAGGCCCTCGGCGGCGCCGAGGGTCACCAGGTCCTCCGCGAAGAGGGTCTCGACCATCGCCAGGAGCAGGAAGGCGTCGGTGCCGGGCCGGATGAACAGGTGCTCGGTGGCGGCCTCCGCGGTGCGGGTGCGGCGCGGGTCGACGACGACGACCTTCCCGCGCTTCGCGATCGCCCGGATCCGGCCGCGCATGTCCGGCGCGGTCATCATGCTGCCGTTGGAGACCAGGGGGTTGCCGCCGAGGACCAGCAGGTAGTCGGTGCGGTCCAGGTCCGGCACCGGGATGCTGGCCACGTCGCCGAAGAGGTAGCCGGCCACGAACATCCGCGGCACCTGGTCGACGGTGCCGGCGCTGAAGACGTTGCGGGAGCCGAGCGCCTTGATCAGCGGTCGCAGGTAGAGGGCGCCGGCGAGCGTGTGGGCGGTGGGGTTGCCGAAGTACGCCGCCACCGCGTCCCGCCCGTGCTCGGCCAGGATCGGCGGGAGGCGGCGCTCGATCTCGGCGTACGCCTCCGCCCAGCTCACCTCGACGAACTCCCCGTCGCGCTTGACCAGGGGCGCCCGGAGCCGGTCGGGGTCCTCGTGGAGCTCCCCGATGGAGGCGCCCTTGGGGCACAGGTAGCCCTTGCTGAAGACGTCGTCGCGGTCGCCGCGGACCTTGATCCCCTCCGCGGTCGGGGTGACGAGCAGCCCGCAGGTGGCCTCGCACAGCGGACAGGTGACCGGTACGGGAGTCGTCATCGCTCAGTCCTCGGGGTCGCGCACGGCCGCCGCCGTCGGGCGGCCCTTCCTGTGACTTCTAGCACAGGGCGCCGACGGTCGGGGCGCGGATGCCGACCAGAACCGGTTGTGCCGGGCGCACAGCCGGCCGCGGCTGTCCCAGGTGCCGCGGCCGGCCGTGCCGTCATGACGAGCCCCGTCGTCAGTGCTCGACCAGGTCCCCGTCGTCCACCACGACAGGCGTGCGCGCCCCCGGGAGGAACCAGTACGCGGCGCAGACGGCAGCGAAGAAGAGGTAGCCCAGCGCCACCTCCGGCGCGGCCGCCCACTCGACCTCCGGCGCGTGGATCAGCCCGATGAACGAGAGAGCCGCGGCGACCACCGCGCCGGCCGCCGCGTAGTGGAACTTCTTCTCCAGCAGGAAGGTGACGATCGTGCCCAGGATCAGGCCGACCAGCACCGCGCCCTCACCGAGGGTCTTGAGCCCGCCGTAGACCACCCCGGCGCCGTCGAGCGCGTCGAGGCCGACCTCGGTCGCCGTCGTACCGGCCGCGGCCAGGGCGTTGTCGATCTGGCCGGTGCCCCACTGGGCGAGGTTCGGCAGGATCGCCGCGACCACCGCGACCGCGTGCAGGCGGGGCACCGCCTGGAACGCCTGGGCCCCGATCAGCAGCCCGATGTAGAGCAGGATCGGGACGATCGCCGGCACCGGCAGCAGGGCCGCCAGCACGCCGAACAGGCCGGCGAAGCAGAGCACCCCGATCGCGGCACCGCTGGCCAGCGAGTAGTTCGCCCGGCCGCCCGCGTCCTTCCAGCCCGGGTGGCCGATGTAGACGGCCGGCGGGAACGGGGAGCCGAACGCGGAGCCCACCACCGCGCCGGCGCCGTCCGCGAGCAGGACGCTGCGCAGGTTGTAGCTGTCGCCGGCCGCCGCCGCGCTCTCGACGTTGCTCATCGCCTCGGTGAAGTTGTAGACGCCGAGCGGGATCGCGGTGCCCAGCAGCGGCGCCAGGTCCGAGAGGCCGTTGAACAGGAGGTCGAAGCGCTGGTCGGGGATCCCGATCGCGATGTTCTCCACCGCGGCGCTGACGTCCGGGGCGGACATGTAGCCGCCGATCCAGCCGATCGCGGTGCCGATCAGCAACGCCGCGAGGCCCACCGGGATGTTGAACGGCAGCCGCATGTCGGTGAAGAAGCCGACGAGGATGATCGCCAGCACGGGCAGCCCGATCCACGCGACCTCCCACATCTGCGCGGCGGGCCGCATCGAGATGAAGGTGATCGAGATGCCGGCCAGGGTGCCGAGCATCGCCGCGCGCGGCGTCAGCCTGCGGATGTAGGGGCCGACGAAGGCGCCGATCATCACGATGACGCCGATCAGGAAGGCCCAGGCCAGCCCGGACTCCCAGGCCCGGATCGGATCACCCGTCCCGAGGTAGACCGGCAGCATCACGACGAAGATGACGATGAACATGTGCGGCACGCTGGGCCCGTAGGGCAGCGCGGTGACGTCGTCGCGGTTCTCCCGGCGGGCCAGCCGCCGCGCCAGGAACGTGTAGTACAGGTTGCCCAGCACGAGCGCGACGCCCAGGGCCGGCAGCACGGTGCCGAGGACGATGTCGGAGGGGACCTGGACCACGCCGATGGTCAGCGCGGTCAGCGTCAGCACGTTGACGAGGATGTTGAAGCCCAGCCCGAAGAAGGCGTTGGTGTCGCCCGGGGTCCACCAGGGCAGCGCGAGCTTCGGGGTCGGGGCGGCCGCGTCGGTCTGCGGCCCGGTGTCGGTGGTCATGGTGACTCCTAGGCGAGGAACGGTGAGGAGCTAGGCGAGGGAGGAGGTGCGCTCGGAGAGCGCGGCCAGGGCCGCGACGACGTCGTCGCTGCTCGCGACCCACCCGAAGATCCCGCCCTGGGCCTTGACCATCTCGAGGCCGACGCGCTGGAACTCGGGGAAGTAGGACCCGACGCAGTCGGAGACGACCAGGCACTCGTAGCCCCGGTCGTTCGCCTCCCTGGTCGTGGTGTGCACGCAGACCTCGGTGGTCACCCCGGTGACGATCAGCTGCGTGATGCCGGCATCCGTGAGGATCCGCTGCAGGTCGGTGGCGTAGAACGCCCCCTTGCCGGGCTTGTCGATCACGACCTCCCCCGGCAGGGGGCTGAGCTCGTCGACGATGTCGTGGCCGTACTCGCCGCGGACCAGGATCCGGCCGTACGGGCCCGGGTCGCCGATCCGCTTCGACGGCGCGCCGCGGTTGAGCTTGGCCGGCGGGCAGTCCGACAGGTCCGGGACGTGGCCCTCGCGGGTGTGGATCACCGGCACCCCGGCCGCCCGCGCGGCGGCGATCAGCCCGGCCAGCGGCTCGACCACCCGCTGCAGCAGGCTGACGTCGTTGCCGAGGCTCTCCCCGAAGCCGCCGGGGAGCAGGAAGTCGCGCTGCATGTCGATCACGATCAGCGCGGTGGCCCCTTCGATCAGGGGGTACGCGGACGGCTCCGCGGGTACGTCGGTGCTGGTGACGGGGCGGCTGTCAGGGCTGGTCACAGGTGCTCCTCGGTGAGGGCGGACGGGGTGGTGGCCCCCGTCGGCACGTCCGCGGCGTGGCGGCCGGTCGGCGGGGTGGCGATGGGCCGGGGCTCGTCGAGCAGCCGGGCGGCCAGGTGCAGCACGACGTCGTCGCTCAGCGCGGGGCCGAGCAGCATCGCGCCGGCGGGGCGGCCGTCGACCGTCGTACCGGCGGGCAGGGCGACGCCGAGCAGGTCGAGCAGGTTGCCGAAGTGGGTGTAGTGGCCGAGCACGGTGTTGCACCGGATCGGGTCGGCCAGGACCTCGTCGACGGTGAAGGTGGTGCCGATGGTCGGCACCAGGAGCGCGTCCAGGTGCCGCCAGAGGCGGCCGACCTCGGCCCTGAGCTCCTGGAGGCGCTGGAGCGCGGCGAAGGCGTCGACGGCCGTGTAGCGGCGGCCGCCCTCGAGGATCTCGCGCACCACCGGGTGGACCGACTCCGGCCGCTCCTCCAGGAAGCCGGCGAACTCGACGAGCCGCTCGGCGACCCAGGGCCCCTGGTAGAGCAGCTCGCCCGCGGCGAGGAACGGGGCGAGGTCGACGTCGACGACCTCGACGTCCGCCCGCCGGGCCAGCCGCTCCCGGAACGCGAGGTGGGCGTCGGCGCTCGCGCCGTCGCCGAAGAACTCGAGCTGCTCGGTCGCCGGGAGGCCGACGCGGATCGACGGCCCCGACCAGGCGGCGCCGCGGTCGCGCGACCAGGCGTCGGCGGGGTCGGGCGCCATCACCACGTCGGCCACGCGGTCCAGGTCGTCGACGCAGGTGGCCATCAGGCTGATGCAGTCCAGCGACCTGCAGGCGGGGACCAGGCCGACGGTGCTGATCAGGCCGCGCGAGGGCTTGTAGCCGACCACGCCGTTGAGCGCCGCGGGCACCCGGCCGGATCCGGCGGTGTCGGTGGCGACCGCGAACGGGACCTGCCCCAGCGCCACGGCCAGCGCCGAGCCGGAGCTGGAGCCCCCGGAGATCAGCTCGCCGCCGTACACGCTGCGCGGGACCGGGTACGGCGTCCGGGTGCCGTTGAGGCCGGTGGCGAACTGGTCGAGGTTGGTCTTGCCGACGTACAGCGCCCCGGCGTCCATCAGCCGCTGCACGACCGGCGCGGTGCGCCCGGGGACGTAGGCGTAGTCGGGGCAGGAGAGCGTGGTCGGTACGCCGGCGACGTCGATGCTGTCCTTGACGCCGAACGGGACGCCGTAGAGCGGGAGGGTCCGCGCGCCGGGGCGGCGCTCGATCTCCGCGGCCGCGGCGATGAGGTCCTCGCGCGGGACGGTCGAGATCCAGGTGCCGTCCTCGCCGCGGGCGGCGATCGCGTCGGCGACGCGGGCCGCGGTGCGGGTCGGCGAGCCGCTCCCGCTCGCGTGCGAGGCGAGGATCTCGGCGACGGAGGGACCGGGCTGGGGTCCGTGTTCGAGGGCCATAGCGTCGATTGTCGACAGAATACCGGACGTCGTGGGCTACGCCGATGGGTCGTTTGTGTAAACCGGCCGCCGGGCGGGGCGGGGCGGGGCTAGGTGCGCGGCAGGTCGAGGTAGTCGAGGTGGCCGTGCCGGCGCAGCGCCTCGACCACCGTGGCCGCGTCGTTGCTCTCCAGCGCGTCCAGGAGCAGCTGGTGGCGCTCGATCCCGTCACCCTCGTGACGGCGGGCCTCCTCGCGGAGGTTCTTGGCCATCGGCACCTGCAGCTTGAGAAGGATCGGCTCCATCGCGATGTCGAGCTGCCGGTTGCCGGCCAGCGCGACGATCGCGGCATGGAAGGCGCGGTGCGCATCGTCGCGGTCCAGCTCGCCGGCGGCCCGGCGCATCTGCTCCAGCGCCTCCCGGACCGGCGTCAGCGCCGCCACCAGGTCCTCGACCGGGAACGCCGACTCCACCGCGTGCCGCTCCAGCACCGCGCGCACCTCGAACAGCTCCACCACGTCGCCGGCGGTCCACTCCACGACCCGCGAGCCCCGCCGCGGCAGGTGCTCGACCAGCCCCTGCTGCGCCAGCGCGCGCAGGGCCTCGCGCAGCGGCGCACGGCTCGTGCCGAGCTCGTCGCAGAGCCGCTCCTCGACGATCTTCTCCCCGGGCGCGAGCTCGCCGCTCATGATCGCGTCGCGCAGCCGCCGGGCCGTGACATCCACCAGGGTCGCCGGCAGCTCGTGCCGCGAGCCGGACATGCTGAGCCTCGCCATGGGTATCCCCTCGCCGATGTGAAGATTGTCGACAATCCTACGGAACCGGCGGGTGTGTGTGCGGCGTGGCGTGCCGGTGGGCTGTGAACGGGGTGGCTGGTGCGGCGAGTGGGGGGCTCCGGGCGGCCCCGGGCGGCGGGTCGTGTGCCTGAGAACCCCGCATGCCGCGGTCTGGGGCACACGACACCACTCAGGATCGGGCCGTGTGCCTGACACACCCGGATACCGGGTCCTCGGGCACACGACACCACTCGGCGCGGGGTCGTGTGCCCCGCGCCTCCCCAGGGGGCGTTCTCAGGCACACGACTCCCCCGCCGAGCCTGAGCGTGACGACGGTCAGCGGACCGGCGTCACTCCCACTCGATGGTGCCCGGCGGCTTCGAGGTGATGTCGACGGTGACCCGGTTGACCTCGGTCACCTCGTTGGTGATCCGGGTCGAGATCCGCTCCAGGACGTCGTACGGCAGGCGGGCCCAGTCCGCGGTCATCGCGTCCTCGGAGGTGACCGGGCGCAGCACGACCGGGTGGCCGTAGGTGCGGCCGTCGCCCTGGACGCCGACCGAGCGGACGTCCGCGAGCAGCACGACCGGGAACTGCCAGATGTCGCGGTCCAGGCCGGCGGCGGTCAGCTCCTCGCGGGCGATCGCGTCGGCCTCGCGCAGGATGTCGAGGCGCTCGCGGGTGACCTCGCCGATGATCCGGATGCCCAGGCCGGGACCGGGGAACGGGTGGCGCCAGACGATCTCCGGCGGCAGGCCGAGCTGCTCGCCGACCAGGCGGACCTCGTCCTTGAACAGCGTGCGCAGCGGCTCGACGAGCTCGAACTCCAGGTCCTCGGGCAGACCGCCGACGTTGTGGTGGGACTTGATGTTCGAGGTGCCCGCGCCACCGCCGGACTCGACCACGTCCGGGTAGAGCGTGCCCTGCACCAGGAACGCGACCTTCGTGCCCTCCGGCGCGCCCTTGATGACGTCGACCTCGGCCGCCTCGAAGGTGCGGATGAACTCGCGGCCGATGATCTTCCGCTTGGTCTCGGGGTCGGTGACCCCGGCCAGCGCGTCGAGGAACTGCTTCTCCGCGTCCACCACGACCAGCTTCGCGCCGGTCGAGGCGACGAAGTCACGCTCGATCTGCTCGGTCTCGCCCTTGCGCATGAGGCCGTGGTCGACGTACACGCAGGTCAGCCGGTCGCCGATCGCCTTCTGCACGATCGCCGCGGCGACCGCCGAGTCGACGCCGCCGGACAGGCCGCAGATCGCGCGCCCCTCGGTGCCGATCTGCTCGCGGATCCGCTCGATCTGCTCCTCGGCGATGTTGCCGATGGTCCAGGACTGGCGGCAGCCGGCGATGTCCCACAGGAAGTGCTCGAGCACCTTCTGGCCGTGCTCCGAGTGGAGGACCTCGGGGTGCCACTGGACGCCCGCCAGGCGCCGGTCGACGTTCTCGAACGCCGCCACCGGGGTGACGTCGGTCTGCGCGAGCACCTCGAAGCCCTCGGGCGCCGCGGTCACCGAGTCGCCGTGCGACATCCAGACCTTGTGGTCGGTGGGGATGCCGCCGAGCAGGGTGCCGGCGTGGCCGACGTGGACGCGGGTGCGGCCGTACTCGCGGGCGCCCGTCGCGGAGACCGTGCCGCCCAGGCCCTGCGCCATCAGCTGGAAGCCGTAGCACATGCCGAACACCGGGGTGCCGGCCGTGAAGATGCCGGTGTCGATCGCCGGGGCGCCGTCGGCGTACACCGAGGAGGGGCCGCCGGAGAGGATGATCGCGGCCGGGTTCTTGGCCAGCATCTCCGCCACCGGCATGGTGTGCGGCACGATCTCGGAGTAGACCCGCGCCTCGCGCACCCGCCGGGCGATCAGCTGGGCGTACTGGGCGCCGAAGTCGACGACCAGGACGAGGTCGTGCTCGTGGTGGGGGTGTGCCTGCTCGGCGGGGCCCGTCATGGGTCGAATCCTATCGGCGGGGGCGGGTGTGGTCCGAACCGCCGGGGGTGTGGGGTCGGCGGGCGGCGGAATCACCGGTCGACCGGTGATTCGGTCGCTCGACAGGGGTTGCAACGCCCGTCAAGCGACCGAACTGCCTGTCCGGCGGGACGCCTGGTGCGGGTGGTACGAACCCGCCCGCCCCCCACCGACCCTCAGCGACCCCCGCCGCCTAGACCGCCTCACCACACCCCGAGCACGTCCCCGCCGATCCGCACGGTGAACGCGCCGACCACGACGATGAAGAAGACGCGGACGAAACCGGCCCCCCGCGCCACCGCGGTCCGGGCACCCAGGTAGCCGCCGACCATGTTGCACGCGCCCATCAGCAGGCCGATCTTCCACAGCACCGCCCCGGTCGGGATGAAGAGCAGCAGCGCCCCGACGTTGGTGGCGAGGTTGGCCAGCTTGGCCTTCGCCGACGCCTGGAGGAAGTCGTAGCCGAGCAGGCCGACCAGGGCGATCACGAAGAAGCTGCCGGTGCCGGGGCCGAGGATGCCGTCGTAGACGCCGATGCCGAACCCGACCGCCATCGCGGCCGCCCGGTGCCGGTGCCCGGAGAAGCGCAGCGCGGTCCGCTCCCCCATCTGCGGGCGCAGCAGCACCCACGCGCCGACGACGACCAGCGCGGCGAGGACGATCGGCTCGAACGCCTCGCGGGGCAGGTGCGTCGCCGCGATCGCACCGACGAAGGAGCCGGCCAGCGCGAAGACCATCAGCGGCACGAAGGTGGCCGGGTCGGGGCGGATCCGCCGGTAGTAGGTGACCGAGCTGGTCGCGGTACCGCAGACCGAGGCGATCTTGTTGGTCGCCAGCACCTGCACGGGGCTCGCGCCGGGCAGCCCCAGCAGCAGCGCCGGGAGCTGGACCAGGCCGCCCCCGCCGACGACGGCGTCGACGAACCCGGCCGCGAGCGCGGCGAGCGCGAGCAGCAGCACCACGGTCAGGCTCGGGTCGCTCACCTGCCCATTGTCCGGCCCAGGGTGCTGTGGTCCCACAGCCACTCCCCACCGCTGGCGAAGGCGCCGCGGGTCAGCAGCTCGGCCAGCGCCGGCGCGCCGCCGCGCGCCCGCCCCTCGTCGTACGTCGGCTGCTGGCCCGTGGCGATCGCGGTGATGTTGGCCAGCGACTCCCCGGTGAAGTACGACGCATGGTTGCCGACGAGGTCGCCGGCCCGCCCGCCTCCGGGGTCGACCTGGAACCGTCGCCCGCCGAACGACTCCTGCGCGGGGTCGAAGCCGAGCGGCGCGGGCGCGAGCCCGTCGCGCCCGAGCAGGGTGACCGGGTCGCGGTCGGCGGCGCCGACCCAGACCGCGGCGCCGGTCAGCCCCGCGGCGGTGGCGGCCGGCACGCCGGGGCTGCCGAGCAGCACGACGTTCTCCGCGGCGCCGTCCGGGTCGACGAGCGCCGCGTGGCCGAGGGTGGTGGAGCCGTAGCTGTGGCCGATCGCGGTCAGCCGCGCCTCGGGCCCGGCGTCGCTGGCGCCGAGCCCGTCGAGGAAGTCGGCGAGCGCCCGGCCGCCCGCCTCCGCCCGGGCCGGCCCGACGACGTGGGCCAGGTCGAGCAGCTCGTCGCGGTCGGTCAGGCTGTCCGCGCTGGGCGCGTCGTAGTCGAGCCACAGCACGGTGGCGACCGATCCGCGCCCCTCGTCCGCCATCGACCGGTACAGGTCCTCGACGCGGTCGAACCCGCTGACGTCGGCCGCCTCGCTGGTCGTGCCCGGGACGTAGACCGCGACGTCGTCGGCCCGGTCGGGGTCGCCCAGCCCGATCGCGACGCCGCCGTCGCCGGTGTGGGCGCCGGGGCGGTAGACGAGCAGGTGCAGCAGCTGGTCACCGGTGGCCGGGTCGACCTCCTCACGGTAGGCCTCGAGCAGCTCGGCGACCCGGCGGGCCGTCTCCCCGCCGCGCCGCGGCGCCAGGCCCAGCTCGAGGTCCAGGCCGACGGCGACCCGGTTCGCCTCGTCGCGGTCCCGGACCGGCACCCCGGCGAGGTTGCCGATCCGGCGCGGGTCGTCGAGGAGGAGCGCCTGCCGCTCGGCACGGCCGAGGGTCCGCCACCACGCGGCCAGCAGCGCCGGGTCGTCGGCGCGCCGGAGGAGGTCCCGGCGCAGCCCCGCCAGCCGGGCGGGCCAGCCCGGCCCGGACGGTCCCCACGGCGCCGGTCCGTCCGCGGGACGGTGGCCCGGAGCGCCGGTCCCGGCGGCGCCGGCCACCGCCACCAGCGCGGCCAGCGCGGCGGCGTGATCGGCCTCGGCCTCCTCCACCCGCGCCCGCCAGTCGCCGACCGCGGTCCCCAGCGCCCGGGCGCGGGCATGGAGGGAGGCGCTCGCCGCGGGGTCGAGCGCGGCGCACCCGGGGGAGGTCGCGACCGCGATCTGCTCGTTGACCTCGACGCGACGGTCGGCCAGCGCCTCCCGCTCGACCCGGAGCCGGCGCAGCCGGTCCTCGAGCCGGTCGGTGGCGATCACCGCCCGGGTCAGCGCCGCCCGGGCGACGCAGACCCGGTCGAGGAGGGCAGCCCGGGCCTCGGCGTGCGCCACGGCGGCGACGCCGCGCCACCCGGGGGCGGCCGTGGCGGGGCCGACGTCCTCGACCTCGATCAGGAGCGCCGCGGCCGTGCGCAGGTCGCCAGCCAGCCGGGCGGCCGCCTCGGGCGCGCTCGGCAGCTCGGGCGGCGCCGGGACCGGCACCGGCGGGCCGCTCACCGGAGCGCTCCCCCGGACAGGAGGGACGGCAGCGCGTGCGCGAGCCCGCCGAAGCCGCGCAGCGCCAGCGCGTCGTCGGTGGCGGCGAGGTCGGCGAGGACGCCGCGGACCCCGTCCGCGCACGACCACGCCCGGCGCTCGCAGCCGGCCAACTCGTCGCCCCAGGCGGCACCGAACGCGGCCGCCGCGGCCGCGACCCGCGGCGAGAGGCCCGCCGCGTCGACCGGGTCGAGGAGCCGCGCGGCCGCGCGCAGCGCGTCGGCACCGAGCTCCCAGGCGACGGCGGCCGCGGCGAGCTCCTCGGCGGGCAGGTCGATGCCGTCCGGGCTCATCCCCACGCCACACCCCCGACCCCTCCGGCGTCCTCGGGCCGGACCAGTGCGCCGCGGACCCGGGCGGCGACGGCTCGCCGCTCGTCGGCGCCGACGGCCACCGGGGGCCCCAGGACGGTGAGCACGGTCGCGCCGGGCCCCGCCTCGGCACGCAGGTCGGCGCCGTCGCCGCTCCCCTCCAGCACCGGCAGGAAGTCGGGGCTGCGCCCGAGCAGGACGAACGCCATCACGGCGGTGACCACGACCGCGAGCGCCGCGGCCGGGCCGGCCACGACGCCGTCGCGGTGCCGCCACAG